>NZ_FMWY01000010.1:0-110801 GCF_900103145.1 Nitrosospira sp. Nsp18
CATTCACCACTGCAAACGAGGTGAGGGATACGGCTTGGGTGGCAAGTCCAGTCCGGACGGTGAGGCCAAGCATGAATTCGCAACCCGCCTCGCCAGTCCGGTGCCAATTTAAATGCCATATCGAGAGTTCAGGGCCTTAGAGTCAGTTGTGACAAGAGGCTGATCAGCCTACGCCATCGTCACCTTTGCAGCCAGCGACTGGAGCTTCGCATCAAGTTCCTTGGCGGCTGCGAGCAGTGGTTCATTTGCCTCGACGGCCATTAGCGATGAAGGCCTTACATATGTCAGGCTGCTTTGATCCTGGTCCTCTTCAATCACGATGAGTTCCACCGGTGCGAAAAGACCCGCCGTCAAATCATGACGCAACAT
The DNA here is from genome assembly GCF_900103145.1 of Nitrosospira sp. Nsp18. Classification (NCBI taxonomy): domain Bacteria; kingdom Pseudomonadati; phylum Pseudomonadota; class Betaproteobacteria; order Nitrosomonadales; family Nitrosomonadaceae; genus Nitrosospira; species Nitrosospira sp. Nsp18. The sequence continues at coordinate 370 of NZ_FMWY01000010.1, forward strand.
AGTGATGGCCAGCACTGGGTTTCCAATTATGAAGCGGAATACCTTCTTTTGAATGCCAACTTTCTTTATCCAGGCACCATGATTCAGCACAGCGAATAGAATGAATCCGCTGGGCCCCGCATGAGATTCCACTTCCGCCTTGTACGACTCCCAACTTTCAAACTTTGCAGGAAGGTCGTCGATCATCAGTGGTTTTTCTCCGACGTCGGCCAGCAATGCCCGCACGACTTCGTCAAAAGATTTCTTGCTGTCGAACCTGATGCGGACGCCCTGGAAGGGGATTTCTTGCGGGCTGCCAGTTGTCATCGTGGTTCTCCCGCAGTTACGGCGCAATGATGATCTCCTTCCTCGGCAACCGCAATACGGTGAGCGTTGCGCTCTTCGACATGAGCAACAGGCGTGCGATCAATCAACAGGCTGAGGAGTTCCGGGCGACTATAGTGGCCGCGCGAATCCATTTTTCCCTTACGCTTATCGATCAAGGAGAAATCAAGATCGGCAATCACCACCCCTTCACCAGTGCGCAGAGGCTCACCCATCAATTCGCCTTGCGGTGACACAATCGCGGTAAAGCATCCACTAGAGATCGGACCAATGGGGCACCCCGTGTCCTGCATAATCCGAGCTTGTTGATCTGCATTCAGCCAGGCGGTGGCGTTGACAACAAAGCAACCGGACTCCAGTGCGTGTTGGCGGATGTTTACTTGAGCCTGTTCGGAGAAGAGGTCGCCCCCGAACGACCCGGGATACATCGCAGAATGAATCTGCTCGCCATCAGCCATCAATGCGTAACGGGCCAGCGGGTTGTAATGTTCCCAGCAAGCCAGTTGACCGATACGACCGACTGCGCTGTCGACAACCCGCAGTCCGGAACCGTCACCCTGCCCCCAGATCATGCGTTCATGGTAGGTCGGGGAAATCTTACGGCGGCGCTGAATCAAGGATCCGTCAGCATCGAACAGCAACTGTGCATTATAGAGGGTGCCGCCATCGCGCTCATTTACGCCAATGGATACCACCATCCCGGCTTGCCTACACGCTTCACTGATGGCGTGAGTAGCGGCCGAGGGTATAGTCACTGCTTGGTCAAGTAATCGGAGGTATTCCGTTTCCATCTCGAAAGGCCGCTGTACAAAGGAGAAATAGGGGTAGTAAGGGACCACCGTCTCTGGGAAGGTGGCGAACTGGACTCCCTGGCGGCCAAGCTCGAAAATCTTCTGTAGAACTTTATCCACGGTACCTTCGCGGCTGTAAAGCACCGGGCTGATTTGTACGGCAGCGCCTTTTATGAGGTTCATTGCAGTACCCTTTACTGGTCAATTATTGAAAGCTGCGGTTCCTGTACGTGTAGTCCACCGAACCGTCCAGCCCCGCAAGCTTTGCTGGTAGCACTTCTCCCGATAGATCCCGAAGCTTCCAATGTAGTTCGTCGCAATTGTCATGCAGTATTGGCTGTTAGTTGTGGGGCAACCGGATAAGCCGCGCTAGGGATGCCAACCGTCGCAAGTGGCTTGGCCGCGAAAGAGCCGGCAAACAACCGGTTTGCAGGATCCATCCTGCACCACAAGCCATGAGAATCGCGTGCATTTGGACATCCACTAAGGACTTCTGACCCCCCAGTATGAATTTCTTTCTGACTCCCTGGGCGACCACTCTAACCCAACGGTGCAAGTCAAAGCGGACCTTTACTTTTCCAGTACCAGAGATGGAGCGCCTTTCTCCTTAACCAGAAAAACAAGGAATTTTGCTGGCTTTGTGCTACTTGCGTTCCGGGAAACGGTGTGAATATCGTTGAGATCTTCATAATAGCTCTGGCCCGGCGTCAGCGTGACTTCCTTTCCGCCTTTCACCTGCGTCACGATGGAACCCTCCAATACGTAAAGAAACACCTGCGCATTGTGGCGGTGGGCAGGGCTCGAATAGCCCGGCGGAAAGTCCACGGTATACATCTGAGCTTCCTTGCCGGAAACTCCTGCCAGATCTTTCGATATGAGCGGCGTGACAATCTCCTGCGCCATCAGGGGACTGATTATGATAAGAGGACCGGTTATGAGAAATGCCAGCAGCAACATTGGTCTTGCAGACATGTGCATTGCTCCTTTTAAATATATCGTGTTTTAGAATTGAGAGGAGACATTAATAGAGCTGGCGCTCGACGAACACATTGTTCCTCCAGGCGCCATACCCGTCCATGGGAGCTTACACTCCTGCCCCTGAAGGCCTGCACAACCTCATCCCCGTGAACGCGCTGCCGTCACTATTCACAACCTCCGGTTTCCTGACAGCCAGGTTAAATAGTTGCGTGTATATGTACAAGGCTCGATTTGACTATAGTACAGAAAGCATTTTTTGCTAAATAAGGATTATGGCGGTCGGAATTAGGCTGAGCGTTGAGCCAGCAAAGCCAAGGTTTTACGCACTCGCCCTGCCATGGATAGTCGAGGGGCCGGTCGTCTTAAGCCGTGTGGGCGTCAGTGCACCGGCGTAAGAACAGGCTCGCCGCTGTTCTTCAACAGGAAGACCAGAAACTTGGCGGGCTTGGTGAGGCTGGCGTTGCGCCCGATGGTGTGCACATCGTTTGGGCCTTCGTAGAAGGTCTGGCCGGGCGTTAGCGTCACCGGCTTTCCGCCCTGCACGCTCATCACAATCGAACCCTCCAGCACGTAGATGAAACCATGCGCATGGTGGCGATGCACGGGGTCGACAGCGCCTGGCGGATAGTCGACGATGAGCATCAGGGTTTCCTTGCCCGGATAATCGGCCAGCGCCTTGGTCATCAATGGCGTCACGCGCGCCGATGCTGGCGCCTGCTGTGCGCTGGCCGTACCGGCTGCCAACAGCAGCAGCACGGCGAGAGTTCTGAAAATAGTCATGGCTTGTTCCTCGTTGCTGGCCTGCGGCCCATGCGTCGTGGTGAGTTCGGCGCGACGACGTACCACGCAGTCGCGCCGATGCCTGATCAGTACAAACCGGATTTGTCCAAGCCGAATGCCTCGTCATATGAGCCGGGTACAGTCTGGAAGCCCACGCTGACGCGATTCCAGGCGTTGATTGACATCACCAGGAAGGTCAGGTCGGACAATTCCTTATCGGACAGCTGCGTGCGAACACGTTCGTAGACGTTATCTGGCACGCCCTGGGCGGGGAGCTGGGTCAGGATTTCAGTCCATGCCAACGCGGCGCGCTCGCGCGGATTAAACAGCGTGGACTCGTGCCAGATCGCGATATGGTGCAGACGGAGCGGTCGTTCACCATGGATCGTGGCTTCCTTGACGTGCATATCCACGCAGAACGCGCAGCCGTTGATCTGCGATGCCCTGATATTCACCAGATCATGAATAGACTCCTCGATCGTGGAGTGCCTAAGGGCCATGCTGAACTCGACGAATTTCTTGAACAGCTCGGGGGATTGCTTCTGGTAGTCAATGCGCTGGGTCATGATGAATCCTCAATGGTTGACAAAGCCCTATGAGGGGTGACTGGGTATCAACCAGTCACACGGGCCGGGACTGACGCGCCACGGGACACAGTCAAGATGTGAGTCGCTGCTGGCGTTGGGCTATAGGCTTGGCGCGGCGCCGATGCGTTCCCAATCTATCTATAGCACAAATCACGATATGCGGAGCGGGCTCTCGACCTTTAAGATTGAGCTTTAGCTGCCGAATAACCGACGGCATCAAGAACATAAATATTTTTTCAAAGTGAAACTCACCTGGCCTATTCTGAAAATATCCTCAACCATGATAAGATTTCATAGCCATGCCATTATGAGGGGAATCTCTATGCTCAATTTGGATTCGGAGACAATCATCATCAAATGTCCTCACTGTTCAATTAAGTACGAGGAGACAATTTCACGGCTGAAGTACGAACCAAAACTTGCCTGCCCTCATTGCGACAATTACGTTGGGGTCAACCTTCTGGAATTGCATATCGCGCTGGAATCGGTGCAAAAATCCTGTGATGCTTTCCTCAAGAGAATAATGAGAGAGCCCAACCGCAAGCGTTTGCCGTAGGCATCAAATGTTCAATACAGGCGAGTTTTTGCGTATTCCGCGCTGAAAGTTTGTTTTTGCCGTATCTGTTGATGTGCAGTGCTATCGTTCACTTGCCCGATCTCCTCGTCAGTTGTAGGTCGGGCTCCGCCCGACGATCGTAGAATGATGTCGGGCGGAGCCCGACCTACCGATAATTGTGCACGTCGCAGACGATAGAGGATTGCTGAACGCCAACAGGTAATAGACTCAACAGTGGGTACCGGCAGTGGTCAACAATACCGTCTATGCAAATTGCAAGGTAAGCCGGGGGCTGGTTCTGGCAAAACGGGGCTCGACACTCAATTGCGCCTGAGCTACAAACCCGACAACTTTCAAATACCGCCGCTTCTAATAATTAAACTTTAGCTGGGCAAAGAAAGTCCGTTGGGGAAAAGGGTGAAAGATCCAGTACTTGTCATTGTTGACGTTGTTGATGCCGCCGATAGCCGTCCACTGCCGGGTGATTTTGTATTTCGCGATCAAATCGGCGACAACATAGCTCGTTATCCCAGTGTAGGCAAAACCATTCGTATCGCTATTGTTCAACTGGCCAAACTGGCCGCTGCTGTAACGAACACTCACTGAAGCCGTCAGTTTCTCGTTTGCGCGATAAGTGATTATTGCGTTGGCGCGCCAAGTGGGAAGCCTGGGTTGACGTTTGCCGGTTGAGGGAACCGCCGCGTTGGGATTGGCTGCTGTCGGCCCTAATGCCGCCGCTGCCGCATCTGCATCGTGGTTACTGTTTATCCGGGAATCCACCCAGGTGAAATTACCGAGGATATCAAGGCCTTTTATACCTGCGTCGGTTTTCTCCCCCGAAACCTCGATGCCATAAGTATCGATTTCGCCCACATTCGAAATAAAGGTTGCTTGCGAAGTGGTACCGTTAGCCGTAATCAATCCCGTCTGGGAAAAAATAGCGTTTTTTATACGCTCCTGGAACAAGCTGAGACGCAACCTCCCCTTGTCCGGAAAATATTCGGCGGAAAGCTCGGAAGCAAGGGCATCTTCAGGCCTGAGATTGGGGTTTCCATTGACTGATATTGCACTGGCCCCGGTCCCCACCGTCGTGGTTTGAAATAGCTCAGAGGCGGTTGCATAACGGTAAGCCTGACCGATGGCGGCACCGATCTTCACGCGATCCATGGGCCTCCAGGTCAACTTGCCCTTGGGCGAAAAATTGACTGCGCTCTTGTTAGCTTGATCGACCGTTCTGAGTTCAGTGTGAGCGGGGGTACTTCCGTTAGCGGGGATATTTACAGTTGTCGCATTAAAACCGTCGTATGCATGCCAATTCTCCAGACGGCCTCCGACTGTAAAGTTCCAATCCTCATGAAAATCCCAAGCGTCCTGTATCCAGTAACCTTCAGTCTGTGTCTTGCCGGTCGAGTTTGAAAAGATACTTTGACCGTTGCCGCTTTGCCAGTTGCTCGTATTGAACACCGGATTCTTGAGCATATACAGGTCATGGTGAAAGCCAAAACTGATCTCATGGTAGCCCAGCAGATCGACGCTTGGCCGCCAGATGCCCTTGGCATCGATAGTATGCCAACCGGAGCCGGACAAACTGGTGATTCTACCCGGAGCATTGCCGGCGAACGCAAGGGTGGGGTCGACCGTAGGTGCGCGAACGGTATCCTTGCCTAAATCAATCACGCTTCCCGCTAATTCCCAATCAAATATTCCCCCTGTATTGGACCGAAGATTCATGCCGTGCGACCAGGTTGTCTGATCGGTCTGATTACCCGCAAAGGTGGGGCTATTCAGAGCGGACAGATTGTATCGCCTGCCGCCGATATTGACGAAGCCGCTTTGTACCGGATTCCCCGCTGCATCCCTCAGGTAGCTTTGCGTGTTCGAGCTAGCGTTGTTCTGCCACATGCCCAAGGTATAGGCGATCTTTATGGTTGGGGTAATATCATAGGCCCATTTCCACTTGAAATTATCCTGTACCGTGTGGTTGATGTTCCCAGCGCCCAGCGTCTGGTTGGGCGCATTTGTAGCATTTGCGCCCGCGAACGCCCCTGTTACCACTGTATCTCCACTGTTGGCTGCGGTGGTCGAGTTGAGCGCTGTCGCAAACGTTATTGGCTGGCTATGAGCATCGAGATGGCTGTAGTCGAACCGGAATGACAAGTCGTTATACCGATGGCCGATATTTCCGGAGTACCGCTGGGTATCGTAGGTTTCTTTTGTGCCATAGAGATTGAAAGTCTGCCAGGATGATTGCGCATCGGCACCCACTTCAAATTTATCCGGCATTCGCGTGGTGATATTAATCACCCCACCTATTGAATTGCCGGCGTAGGCTGCCGAAAATGGGCCGTACATAATATCGATACGCTCGATTTCAGCGGGCGATACGGTATTCCAGCGAGGCGAACCCGTGTTTGTGTTGTTATTGCCGAGCAACGAGGACAGCAAGATACCATCCGCATAAATCAGGTTGCGCGCGCTGGCTGATGTGCCCGAGGTGCGCATCCCCACGGGCGCGTTGGTGTCACCGATATAGCGATTGCGTACTTGAATGGATGGCATGTACTTAATGGCATCCTCTGTAGCCATGAGATTGACCGTACTGTCCAGTTTTTCCCTGGTCATGCTTTCTGTGGTCTGAGGAAGCCTGTACCTTTCCTTTTCGGTTTGCTTTGAGATCGGCTTCACTTTTCCCCCGATCGTCATTTCCGGCAATTTGACCGCGGGCTCGCCAGTCGGCGTCTGTTTTTCGGCGGCTCCAGCAGGAGTCTGCGCTATCTCCGTACCAGCGGAACGTGCTGGCGCAGGGGTGCCGGCAAGGGGCTTTTTAATTGGTGCTAATTCAGCCTCGACGTCATCTTTTGCCTGCGACCCGTGCTCATCGGTTGCCCAGACAGAAGATACGCAGAGCAAACTTGCCAAGGCAAACGGCATCGATTTCAGCTTTATATTCGGTTTCATATTTCCTCACCTGCTTTTCTTATTACTGAAAAACAGCTGTTTATCGACGCTGCACGATGTATTTTTAAAAGATTTTCGCCAGTCCGTTGATTCCGCTTGATGTAGTTCAGAAAGCCGAAGTTTTCCATGCCGATCTTGCAGCCGATCGTGATCAGTGAACGCAGGCAACGGAATAGCAGACTGATCAATAATCCAAAGTTCGCACCCTGGAATTGGAACGCGAGAATAATCTATTTCAGTCAGCGCAGGAATGCGGCAAATTGTCGCACTATATAAAACAGTGGTTTATTGATCAGCAAGTTACAGCTCCTGGTTCTTCCATGGCAGCCTTTGAATGAGCAGTCACGATTGGCCTCTAGCTGCAATCGAGAAAATGATTTTTCCCTCATTTTCTATTAGATCAGCGGCTTCCGTTTCAGGCGTTCGGGAAACAGAGAAGCATATGAGTAGTGCGGACATTTACAGGTCCGTGGTCTGTCTAGCCCCTGGGTATCTATCCGAACTATTCGCCATACTCGGGCGTCGACGCCTCAGCGAAAGTTGGTCAGGCTGAAATCAGGGAATATGTAAATAGACTTGACTATAAAACAAACACTGCTATGAATACATTGAAGGTTTGCAAGAGCTATCGTTTTTCATTTTCAGATGAAGATGCCTATAAAGGCTTATTAATTATGTCGCGACCACCAGCTGAGCGCCGATTTTGAAATTAATCGATCAATCATTCGGACCAACTTGTATCCAAATCTAAAACAACAGGAGTCACTATCATGAAACAACTGCGCGTGATGGGAACCTTTTCCGCATTGATGGGAATATTGGCTGCGCTTAGCCCTATTGAGGCTATTACCGTATCCCAGGCAGAACCGATGAAACCTTCGAAGATAATCAAGACGGAATATCAATATGCCGCAAAGGTCGCTTGTTCGCTGCTGCTACCGCACCAGGACGGCTCATTGGCGCGCGGCACCTACCGTACGGCTGTCAACATACACAATCCCACCAATAAAGAAGTTACCGTCGCCGCCAAGGTGGCGCTTGCGACACAGTTCGGCTCCGAGCCAGGACCATTCGGCGTAACGCCGTTCAAGGAAGCGGTTCTCCAGCCAGACGGGGCAGTCGGCGTAAACTGCTTTGATATTGCAGGTTACTTTTGTCCCATTGATGGCGTTTGTGTCGATTTTGCATTCCTGGAAGGATTCCTGGTAATAAAAAGTCCGGTACCCCTGGACGTGGTTGGCGTTTATACCGCCCGGCATACGGATGGAGAAGTTGAATCCATCGATGTAGAAGCGGTGGAGCCGCGGCAGATTCGCGAAACGGTCAAGATTGGTGCGACAGAGCCAACCAAACCGGGCGGCGGGAAACGCGTCGATTATCCGCCCAAGGGGAGCTCCGCCTATGGCGAGAAGGAACCGAAACAAATGTGTGGAGGAATTGCCGGATTTCCATGCCCTGATGGCAAGAAGTGTGTGGATGATCCTTCTGACAATTGTGATCCCACCCGTGGTGGCGCCGACTGCAGCGGTATTTGCGTGAAATAACTGCGCTCGGTTTAGAAAGAGTTTGTTTTAAAGTTTAAAGCGCAACGCTTGAGCTTGGTCTTGTTGATGGACGGCTGTATCCATGGGGGCACGTGGAAACAACGTTCCGGACACCTGAGACGATCCAATGCGACACGTCTATGACGTCATCATCGTTGGTGCGGGGCCCGCAGGTTGTGCGGCCGCCCGCACTTTAGCCAGCGCTGGCTTTTATGTTGGTTTGTTTGACAAGGCGATCTTCCCGCGTGACAAAACTTGTGGAGACGCCTTGATTCCTGATGCGCATCACGCGCTGAAAAAACTCGGCCTGATGGAGCGCGTTACCAAAATCTCCTGCCCTGCCAAAGGGATGCGTCTGATTGGCTTCAATGGCAGCAGCGTTTTGATCCGAGCGGATAGCGCTTGTGTGCCGCGCCTGAAATTGGATGAGTTATTGCTGGAGAGCGCCATGGAAGCCGGTAGCGAGTTTATACCTGACCACGAGTTCGCCGGCATTCTTGATGAGAACGAGGAAAATTACCAGGTGGAGTTCGCGAGAAATGGTAATTATGTCTTCGCGAGGGCACATTGGATATTGCTGGCAACCGGTGCTAATGTCAGGTCAATTCAGCACGCTGGCTTATTGCTGAGAGCTGAATGTCGCAATTTCGCGGCTCGCCAGTATGTGCGTAACGAACGCTTGGCAAGAGATCTGCACGAGCTGACATTTACTTTTGATCCCTCGGTGAAGGGCGGTTATGGCTGGATTTTTCCGGGGCCGGATGCAATATTCAATATCGGCATCGGATTCTTTGGTTCCGCACATAAATACTGCAACCCTCGTCGCAGCTACGAGCGGTTTATTGCCAAATTACCCCTTGCTCAAGACTTGATGCGAGATGGCAAGATCATCAGCCCTCTCAAAGGCTCACCACTTCGCACCGGCTTGTCCGGTACGCGCTTCGCCCGCGGCGGCTTGCTGGGCATCGGAGAATGCATCGGCGCGACTTTTCCGCTTACCGGCGAGGGAATCGGAAAAGCAATGGAAACGGGCATTCTTGCGGCGGAGGCGATTATGGCCCAATACGATCTAGGTCGCGCCGCTGTAGCCCAAGCCTATACCCAAAGTATAAAAGCCCTCCAGCCAAAGTTTGAAGTCTACCGTAAAGCCGAATTTTTATTTAACTGGCCGTACCTGACCAACAAGCTAGTGGGGCATACCGCTAAAAGCGAATATACGCGCGGCAAAGTGGAAGGGTTGTTTAACGAAACGTCCGATCCCGGTTTTTTGCTAATGCTCTCAAGATGGATGAGGATTCTTTTCGCTAATCGGTGAAGCTATGCTTCAATATCGCCTCTATTGATTAGCTCTGTTGATGGGCCAAGTGAATAGTATGAATTTCGTCATTCCGGGGCTTGCCCGGAATACAGTCCAAGCTGACGACGGCATACTTTACATGCCGCCGCAGGCCAGGTCCCACCCCGTAGCAAGACGCAATGACTTGGTTTATTTCTACACGGCAAATACCCGACAAAAAACCGGCCGAATCATCCGGCCGTTGTATTCCTGGTGGAGCTAGGGCACGAGCAGAATTGGCCTAATGCTCTTTCTTGATCTTTATGTGACTTATGACCTTCGTGACACCTTCGACGGCGTGAGCGATCGAATGTGCTTTATCGATTTCAGCTTGACTCCTGGCTGTGCCGCTCAGCACTACTACACCATTCTTATCTGTATCAACCATGATATGCATCGCGCTGACATCCTTTTCGGCCGCCAACCTGGCTTTGATCTTGCTGGTGATTACCGAATCCTTAACAAATTCACCCACACTTGAATCCGAGTCGTGACTTGCGGAAAAGCCCGTAACAGGCATCCATAACGTCCCGATCACAAATATACTTGCCAAAAGCTTAGTTGTTTTCATTGTCTTATCCTTCGAAATTGGGTAGGGATACAGAATGTCACTTCCCTCGTGCTCGGTCTGTACGGTGCCGTACACTGGCGCTGCGCCGTAGCGCTCTATATAGCGCTATTCACTTCAGAATGGTACGAAACAAATAGGTGCCGTGAAATAAATTAACGGATCGGGATAAAAAGCTTTAATACAGCGAAAGAAGACGGTGTATCGTTGGCGGTAGCTAGCAGCCTGTCGGGCTTGAAGATCACAGCGAAAAAGTGACTGGGTGAGGAGGATTTTAAGGATTTTGAAGGTCAATAATTATTCTATTGGCCGAAAAAGCGGCGAGATATGAACCAGCCAGACGCTTTTGCAGCGATTTCCTTTAAGTACGCAGGCTGCTAAGGGTAGGACCAAGGTATCCATCGGTACGCGCTTGACATACCATTACCCAAATGAAGCATGGAAGGATCTCGGTTCAGCGCTCCACTACTGCGCGACGAAGTTGTATTACGCTTAATTGCTTGATTTTTTGGTAGCGAATCCCAGATTCGAACTGGGGACCAACGGATTATGATTCCGCTGCTCTAACCACTGAGCTAATTCGCCACGTATAAGCCGAAGAGGTCGAATTTTGCCTTCAGCAAGGGACGCTGTCAAGATTAACAAGGATTTCCCGCTGCTATCTCCATGATCTTTCAGGAAGAAAAAAGATGGCTCTAGCTGAGTTTCATAATACGTTCCGGTATGACGTTTAGCGTCCGGTGATATTCCAACCTCATCCCACCTAAACCAAAGCCTGTATAATGCCTTTATGAAATTCGACGTCATTATTGTCGGCGGCGGCCTGGTTGGAGCAAGCCTGGCGCTTGCTCTCAAAGACAGCGGCCTCAAAATAGCATTGGTGGAGTCGCGCCCACCTCTCCCGCTACCCGCTGACGACAGTTGGGACAGCAGAATCTATGCCATCAGCCCAGGCAGCATGGCCTTCCTGCAAAACCTGGGGGTCTGGCAAACGCTCGACAAATCCCGGATGAGCCCGGTATACAACATGGCCGTGTTTGGCGATGATAGCGCCGCACGCATTGATTTCAGCGCTTATGATATCGGATTCCCGGAACTCGCTTTCATACTGGAGAATCGCCAGCTTCAGGCTGCGGTATGGGAGGCTCTCAAGCGTCGAAAAAAACATCTGAAGATTTTCTGCCCCGCGCAATGTGTCTCGATTACATGGGCTGACACTCATGCCGATCTGCAGCTCGCCGATGGCAACGTGTTGCAAGGGTCGCTGATCGTCGGCGCGGATGGCCTGAATTCCTGGGTACGCGAGCAGGCCGAAATCACGGTGGTGCGGCGTTCCTATCAGCAGACAGGCGTGGTGGCCAATTTCAACGCCGAGCAGCGCCACAATAATATCGCTCACCAGTGGTTCCGGCGAGACGGGGTATTGGCGCTCCTTCCATTGCCCGGCAACCTGGTATCCATGGTGTGGTCGGCCAAGGAAGAGCAGGCGCGCAAGTTACTGGGTCTACCTGAAGCAGAATTGTGCCAGCAGGTTGCTGAGGCTTCGTGCCACACCCTGGGTGAGATGCAACTCGTCACGCAGCCTGCTGCTTTTCCGCTTAATTTCGTGCACGTGAAAAAGCTGGTGCAGCCGCGTCTTGCGCTTGTTGGCGACGCCGCGCATGGCATTCATCCCCTTGCCGGGCAAGGTGTGAATCTGGGCTTGCGCGATGCGCATGAACTGGCCTCTACCCTCATGGCGCGGGGCTTGCAACCGGACTGCGGTGATTACCAGTTGCTGCGGCGTTATGAGCGGGTACGCAAGGAAGACATCCTGGCCATGGAGCTGGTTACTGATGGGTTACAAAAGTTATTCAGCAATCCTAACCCGACACTGATTCGCTTGCGTAATCTAGGGCTGGGAATCACCAACCGCCTACCCCTCATAAAAGACCGTTTGATGCAGCACGCATTGAGCTGAAACCGAGCCATGGATTGATCGGCTCAAGTACCGTCAGGCTAACGATCAGGCATCAAAAACTACATAAATCTAAATCCGGCAGTTGACTGCTCATTTGTCAACAAAACGCTATAATTGAAAAGGATTTTTCGTACCCCATGAGCTTCACCTTTTTGGTGAGCTCGCTACGGGGCGGATTGAACAGTTTTTGCGGCACAGAGCTGCGTTGCAACTCCTTGGAATGGAATGACCATTCCGCGTCGTTGCGCCTTGCTCTGCGCCTCAAAAACCGCTCACGCCACCCCGTCCAACTGCCGAATTCAGGTTAAACGGAGCAATCAGACCATGCGTATAAATCTTATCTTCTCTTCGCTGCTATTGTGCTTCCTTTTCGGTACGGCTTTTGCTGATGAGGCGTCTTTGAAAAAAGCGATCCAGGCAAATTTCCCGGGGGAGAAAATCGAAAGCCTGAAGAAAACTTCCTATCTCGGGCTATACGAAGTTGTGGTGGGTGGAGAGTTGTTTTATACCGATGAAAAAGCATCCTACCTTTTTTTCGGTCATGTCGTTGATCCACAGACGAAGCAAAGCTTGACCACCACACGCTTGCAGCAGATAAAGGATACACGGCGGATAAGTATTGACTCTCTTCCCTTGGAGTTTGCAATTAAAGCAGTCAAGGGGAATGGAAAGCGCAAGCTCGTGGTTTTTTCCGACCCGAATTGCCCGTATTGCAAGCGTCTGGAACAAGAACTGGCCAACGTTAACGATGTGACTGTCTATACGTTGCTTTACCCAGTGCTTAACGGCTCGGTACCTACCGCCACTTCAATATGGTGTTCACCTGACCGGCTCAAGGCTTGGGAGGATTTCATGCTTAAAGACATTGCACCTACCGGAAAAGACTGTGAGACCCCGATTGGCAAACTTCTTCAGGCGGGCCAGAAGAACGGGATAAGCGGTACCCCGACGCTGATTTTTGCGGATGGCTCGCTTGCGCCAGGATTGATGGCCGCTGAAGCCATAGAAAAGAAACTGGGTGGGTCATCCGCAAAATGACAGGCAATGAGATTGTGGCGTCTGTCCGGTCAAGTTCAATTCCTTCTGGTCTGAACTTCCGGTACATAGCCGGCAGGCATTAAAACCCACATCTTGCCTGGCTGTTTCATCTTGCCTGCCTGTTCCGCTGCCTCGGTTCCAAAACCCCAGAAGAAATCGGCGCGAACATTTCCCTTGATGGCCCCGCCTGTATCCTGCGCCACCATGAGCCGATAAAGCTGCTTATCGGTATTAGGCCAGGTCGTGGCGAGAAAAACCGGTGCGCCCTGAGGCACGGCCCGAGGGTCGACAGCAAGGCTTCTGCCGGCGGTCAGCGGTACACCGAGCGAGCCTAGCGGTCCCGGCACGGCGGTTGGCACCTCGCGGAAAAAAACAAAGCTCGAGTTCTGCCGTAATAATTCGCCCAGCTTATGCGGATTTCTCTGACCCCATGCCCTGATTCCTTGCATCGAAGCTTTTTCCAGGGGTAACTCGCCGCGCTCCACCAACAATTTTCCGATGGATTTATAGGGATGGCCGTTTTGTTCGGAATAGCCCACGCGCACGACCTCACCATTCTCGAGTTGCACCCGGCCCGAACCCTGTATCTGCAGGAAAAACAGGTCGATCTCATCATCCACCCACAGCAGTTCCCTTCCCTGTAGTGGCGCCGGATTACTCACAATGTCAGACCGGCTATAATACGGTACGATTTTGCGGCCTTGCAACCGGCCTCTCAGCCGCATATTTTTGAGTTCCGGGTAGATCTCGCTTAGGTCAACCACCAGAAGTTCATCAGGCGTGCTGTAAAGCGGATAGCGATAATGCTTCGATTGCTTGCGGCTTCCTTTTAACAGCGGCTCATAGTAGCCGGTGATGAGGCCATCGTCGCTACCATCGGAATTCAGTACCTGATGGGGCACAAAGCGGCTCTCGAAAAATCTTCGCAGCGTAGCCCCGTCTTGTCCACGCACGGCGGCAGCCTGGATGCAGGTTTCGCCCCACAGCGGCTTATTTTTTAGAACAGCGCAGCTTCGGAGGAAGGCATCCCATGCGGGTAGGATATCGTCCTCTGCCCAACCCGTCAGGGAGCCCCAGTCGGTTGGCTTAAGCATGGGTACCAGAGAGGTTGGCGCAGCCGGCGTTTCCATAGCGACGGGCGGAGTCGGTGCCGTGGACATCATGGTGCACGCGTTGAGCAATAGTAACGCGGCAACAGCAAGCGAGGCCGATTGGTCTTTCATCAGATTATGGGTTAGAGTTGCGTATGATAAATATACATCATGCTTGATCCTATGTGGATATTACTGCTGGAAGCGGGTGTCGCTCTATCGTTATTTGTTCTTGTCGTCTGGTGGACAGCCAAGCCGCGCAAGAAAGATGACGAGGACGACGAAAATGACGGAAAAAACGAATAAAACGCTTTGCTCAAAAGGTGACAGGCGTTTGCCGGGATAGTCGCATCCGCGCCATACGGCAAAGATTGATGGCGGAAGATCAAAAAATTCCGTAACAGTTTCCGCAACTATTCCCAAATATAAATATAATGCGAGTCCACAAGTTATTTGGCAGAATACTCACTTTATGAGTATGGTTTTGTTACGCTGGGGAGCAAAATGAGATACCAAAGTTTTCAGGAGTTCTGCGCTTACATAGCCGAGCGGAACCCGGGCCAACCCGAATATCTGCAAGCGGTTGCAGAAGTCATGGAGAGCCTCTGGCCTTTTATCACCGAAAACCCCCGCTATGGCGAGCACGGCATTCTAGATCGTCTGATAGAAGCGGAGCGGGTAATCATTTTCCGGGTCTCCTGGGTAGATGACAAGGGCGAAGTGAATGTCAACCGTGGCTACCGGATCCAGCACAGTTCCTCCATTGGACCTTACAAGGGCGGCACTCGTTTTCACCCCTCGGTGAATCTTTCCATCCTTAAATTTCTGGCGTTCGAGCAAACTCTCAAAAATGCGCTCACCACGCTGCCCATGGGTGGGGGCAAAGGGGGCGCGGACTTCAATCCCAAGGGCCGGAGCCAGGGAGAGATAATGCGTTTCTGTCAGGCTTATATGAGCGAGTTGTTTCGCCATATTGGTTCGGATATCGATGTGCCGGCCGGGGATATCGGTGTTGGCGGGCGAGAAGTTGGCTTCATGGCGGGCATGATGAAAAAGCTCTCCAACCGTGCCGACTGCGTTTTTACGGGTAAGGGGCTGAGTTTTGGCGGATCGCTGATTCGTCCGGAAGCCACCGGTTACGGCACGGCGTATTTCGCCGAGGAAATGCTCAAGCAATCCGGCCGCGCGCTCGACGGGATGCGGGTTTCCGTCTCGGGCTCGGGGAACGTTGCGCAATATGCCGTGGAAAAAGCGATGGCGCTCGGGGCCAAGGTAATAACCATGTCCGACTCCAGCGGGACTGTGGTGGATGAAGAGGGCTTCACCCCTGAAAAACTGGCTGAGCTGATGGAGTGCAAGAACCTTCGCTATGCGCGAATCAGCAATTATGCGGAATGCGCGAAAGCCAATTTTATTCCCAACATGCGTCCTTGGCATATTCCGGTCGATGTCGCCTTGCCATGCGCGACCCAGAACGAGCTAAGTGATGAGGATGCAGCGAACCTGATCAACAACGGCGTGATCTGCGTGGCTGAGGGCGCCAATATGCCTTCCACGGCGGAGGCGGTGAAACGCTTCGAACGCAGCAGTGTTCTTTACGCACCGGGTAAAGCGAGTAATGCGGGGGGCGTGGCTACCTCCGGTCTCGAAATGAGCCAGAACGCCATGCGTCTCTCATGGCCTCGGAACGAGGTGGATGCCAGGTTGCTCGAAATCATGCAGGCTATTCATCGGTCCTGCCTCCAATATGGCCGACGCAATGACGGCACTATCAGTTATGTCAACGGCGCCAACGTTGCGGGCTTCGTAAAAGTAGCGGATGCAATGATTGGTCAGGGCGTGATCTGATCCCTGCGGTGATGTCAACCCTTATCAACCTCTTGTCAACCTCTTCCGCCTCATCTGGCTTTATCTGACCCACACTGTCTTTATGTTAACGAATTCGCGTATGCCGTGATACGACAATTCCCTGCCAAACCCGGAAGCCTTTGTGCCACCAAAGGGCAGGCGCGGGTCGGACCTGACCATGCCGTTAATGAAGCTGCAGCCCGCCTGGATTTTCCGTGCAAGCCGTTCGGCTTTTTCCGTGTCACGGCTCCAGATGCTTGAACCCAGACCGAAGCGGGTATCGTTGGCAATGCGAATGGCCTCTTCTTCATTTGCTGCACGTATCACGGCGGCCACGGGGCCGAATAACTCTTCATGATATGCCCGGGTTTTTGCCGTTACCCGATCCAATATCGATGGCGGGTAATACGCGCCCTCTCCTCGCATTGGTTCACATCCGATAATCGCTTGCGCGCCTTGTCCGATCGAATCGACGACTTGTCGATGTAAATCTTTCCGCAGATCAAACCGTGCCATCGGCCCGATCTGGGTTGTTTCATTCATGGGATCACCTATTTTCAAATCTTTTGTTTTTTTTATGAACAGCGATACAAACTCATCGGCAATGTCTGCTACCGGAATGATGCGCTTTGCAGCTATGCATGACTGTCCACAGTTCTGAAACCGTGATTTCACCGCGAAAGTGGCGGCAAGTTCGAGATCGGCATCTTTCAGCACGATGAATGCATCCGATCCGCCCAGTTCCATGACGCATTTTTTCAAATGCCGACCGGCATGGGAAGCCACTTCGCGCCCAGCGGACTCCGAACCTGTAAGTGTCACCGCGTTGACGTGCTGGCTGGCAATAACCTCGGCTACGTCGGCAGACTCGATCATGAGTGTCGCAAATAGATGTGGGGGAAATCCCGCATCGCGGAACAATTGCTCTAGCGCCAACGCGCATTGAGGGACGTTTGAAGCATGCTTCAAAACACAGGCGTTGCCAGCCATCAACGCTGGGGCTGCAAAACGAATCACCTGGAAAAATGGAAAATTCCATGGCATCACACCCAGCACGACGCCTGCCGGTTCGTAGGAAACATAGCTCTTGCCCGCATCGGTCTGAACCATTTCCGGCTGCACGAAATGCTCGGCGTGCACTGCGTAGTAATCACAGACAAGAGCGCATTTTTTTATCTCTGCATGGCCCTCGCGCACTGGCTTCCCCATTTCAATGGCCATTAGCGCGGCATATTCGTCGATTCGTTCGTGCAACAGCTTGACAACGCTATGCATGCGCTCGGCCCGGTCGGGGAGCGTCATTTGCGCCCAGGTTCGCTGCGCATTCCAGGTTTTTTCCAAAGCCGCCGCGAGATGATGACTATCCCAACTGGGATAGGTTTTTAGCGTTTCATTGGTGGTGGGGTTCAGGCTGATATATGGCATGATGTGCTATTCTTCAGGAAGAGAAACGCCCTATCCGAACGGGAGACAAATGCGTATGGCGTAAGCCGGTATTTCACCCAATTTTCAGCTCACTCAATTATTTTATAGCAGGTTATGAAAATCTTTTTTGCAATGTTATTTTTTGCTATGTCTGCCGGAACCGTGGCCGCGAGTCAGGATGACGATTTCATGACCATGAGGCAAGCGTTTCAAAGCGGTGACGCCAGCCGAGTGGCGGCATATGCGCAACGCCTGCGAGGGCATGTACTGGAGCCTTACGCAATCTACTATCAGCTATACCCTCAGCTTGAGAATATCGCCGTGAGCACGCAGACGGTCAAAGGTTTTCTCGATCGTTATAAGGATAGCCCGCTGAGCGACAAACTACAGGGTGAATGGCTAAAAAGTCTCGGCAAGGCACAGCAATGGGAATTATTTGCAGAGGGATATCCGGATCTCATCAACAAGGATATTGAGCTTACCTGTTATTCACTTCAACACCGTATCGCCACAAACGATGCCAGTGCATTTACCGAGGCGCGCCCATTATGGTTTAACGCGCGGGACATGCCGGAAAGCTGCACGGCGTTGTTCGATGCGCTGGATCTTGCCGGAAAGCTGACGGTGGAAGATGTATGGACGCGCCTGCGTCTCGCGCTCGAAGCGGGCAATGTAGGAGTAGCGAAACGCATCAATGAATATCTGCCGGAAAATGAGGCGCTCAATGCGCGCCAGCTTGACTCTGCCGCTGGGAATCCATTGCGCTTTCTCGAAAAACATCGGCATGAGATCGATACTCGTGCCGAGCGTGAAATCGCTCTTTTTGCAATACTGCGTTTGCTCCGTAACAACCCCGAACAAGCTTATGCCTATTGGCCGAGAATGCGCGCGCGATTCAGCGATGCGGATCACACGTATTTCATGGTGCAATTGGCGGATCAGGCGGCGCGAAAGCTGAATCCGCGCGCCCTTGACTGGTTTGCGGAAGCCGCCAGTGCCGACACCCCAGTGGTGTTATCAGATGCACAACTCGGGTGGAAAACGCGTGCCGCCCTGCGCGCCGGTGATTGGGATCGGGTGCTGGATGCGATTGAAGCCATGTCTGCTTCGGAACAGGAGACAGGCGTATGGCGTTATTGGAAAGCGCGGGCGCTGAAAGCCAGAGGTAAAACAACGGAAGCGAATGTTATTTTCGCTCCCCTGAGCACCGAGCACAACTTTTATGGCCAACTGGCGGAAGAGGAACTGGGCGTAACGATCGGCGTTGCGACCGAACCCTATAAACCCACGTCGAAGGAGATTGCCGCCATCGAGCGGCTGCCGGGAATAAAACGGGCCCTTGCCTTGTATCGCCTGAATCTGCGAACGGAAGCCACACGCGAATGGGCTTGGGCGATACGCGATTTCGACGATGGACGCCTGCTTGCCACCGCTGAAGTTGCGCGGCGTCATGGAATCTATGACCGTGCCATCAATACGGCGGATAAAACGGTACGGCAGCATGATTTCACCTTGCGTTTTCTCGCTCCTCACCGCGATGCGCTGCGTAACCTCGTGAAGCAACAGGAACTCGACGAGGCCTGGGTATACGGACTCATCCGTCAGGAAAGCCGGTTCATCAGCGATGCCAGATCCAGCGTCGGTGCGACGGGCTTGATGCAGTTGATGCCGGCTACCGCGAAATGGGTATCAAAAAAAATGGGCATCCGGAAATTTTCCCCTACGCGCGTATCCGAGATAAACACCAATCTGACCTTGGGTACGTATTATCTCAAGCATGTTTTGACACTTTCCGATAACCAGCCATTGCTGGCTTCTGCCGCCTATAACGCCGGCCCTAGCCGGGCGCAGCAATGGCGCGGCGACAAGCCGATGGAAGGCGCGATTTACGCCGAAACCATCCCTTTCACTGAAACCCGCGATTATGTAAAAAAAGTCATGAGCAACGCAATGTATTACGCCAACACCTTCGGGCATCCGACGACGGCGCTCAAGCATCGGCTTGGGGTTGTGATGTCCCGAGAGGATAGCGAGCGATTTTCAGAAGCGAAGAGTAAACAATGAACATCAAAAACGTCTGTATTTTTGGCGGCAGCGGATTTGTCGGCCGGCATCTTGCAAATCTCCTGACCATGCAGGAAATCTACATGCGGATTCCCACCCGCAGCTACAAGCGCGCCAGAGGTCTACTGGTTTTACCAACCGTACGCCTGGTGGAAGCGAATATTTACGATGATGCGGAACTTGACCGGCTACTGAAAGGCATGGATGCGGTCATCAACCTGGTGGGTATCCTGCATGGGGACTTCAATACTGTGCACGTGGAGCTCCCGCGCAAAATTGTGGCTGCATGCAAGCGCAATGGAATAGCGCGCTTACTACACATGAGCGCACTGAATGCCGGTCCGAGCCAACCGAGCGCGTATTTGCGCTCCAAGGCCGAAGGTGAAAAAATCGTGATGACGTCCGGCTTGACCGCAACCAGCTTCAGGCCGTCCGTAATTTTCGGCCCCGGAGATTCGTCGCTTAGCCTGTTTTCCAGGCTGGCGTGGCTCCCGGTGTTGCCCCTGGGATCTCCCGAAGCAAAATTTCAGCCGGTATTCGTCAAAGATGTGGCGCACGCATTTGCTGCCAGCTTGACAGCAACCCACACCTTTGGTCAGCGCTATGATCTGTGCGGCCCACAATGTTATAGCCTGCAGCAATTGGTGGAATATGCCGCGCACATCACCGGACATGACCCGGCCATTATCGGCCTCAATGACAGCCTTTCTTATCTGCAGGCGATGATAATGGAGTTTCTACCCGGAAAACTCGTGACCCGTGACAATTATTATTCAATGAAAGTGGACAGCGTCTGCAATTGTGACGACCCTGGCAATTTTGCGGAAGCCTGGGGTATTTCGCCCACTGCCTTGGAAGAAGTGGCCCCAATATATCTGGCGGGCGATGTGCCGCGGGAGCGGTACGATGATTTTCGCGCTGGACGATAGTCCAGTCCTTCCAGGATATACTCATAATGAAGACTTATCTGGTAGGCGGTTCCGTTCGCGATGAAATTCTGGGCTTGCCGGTAACCGACCATGATCATGTGGTTGTAGGATCATCGCCGGACGAGATGATACGGCTTGGCTATCGTCCGGTAGGAAAAGATTTTCCTGTTTTCCTTCATCCCCAGAGTCAGGAGCAATATGCGCTGGCACGTACCGAGCGTAAGGTGTCGCGCGGGTACAAGGGCTTCGAAGTTTATGCCTCGCCTGAAGTCACCTTGCAGGAGGACCTGGCGCGACGCGATCTCACCATCAATTCCCTTGCCAAGGATCAGGATGGCACTATCATCGACCCGTTTGGCGGCCTGTCTGACCTCGAAGCCGGGCTACTGCGTCACATAAGCCCGGCATTCACTGAAGACCCGGTTCGTGTGCTGCGAACCGCTCGTTTTGCCGCCCGCTTCGGTTTCCGAATCGCACCCGAGACCCTCGCGCTGATGAGCGAGATGGTGCACAACGGTGAAGTGGATGCGCTGGTACCGGAACGCGTCTGGCAGGAATTTGCGCGCGGTTTAATGGAACAACGACCTTCGCGCATGTTCTATGCGCTCCGCGAGTGTAGCGCGCTCGTCCGTATCATGCCTGAAGTGGACGCCTTGTTCGGGGTACCCCAACCGGCGCAACATCATCCTGAAATTGATACCGGCGTGCATGTGATGAGCGTTATTGACCATGCAGCTTCCAGGAATTATTCCCTGCCAGTACGGTTCGCCTCGCTGACGCACGATCTTGGCAAAGGCACGACTCCACCGGAGGAATGGCCGCGCCATATTGGTCACGAAGCACGAAGCGTCAAGCTGGTGAAAAACTTATGCGAGCGCATCAGGGTACCTAACGAAGCGCGCGACCTCGCTTTACTGGTCGCACGCTACCATGGCGACGTGCATCGTGCCGCAGAGCTGCGGCCCGTCACTATCGCCAATATGTTGCAAGTTGTGGATGCCTATCGCAAACCGGAACGCTTCGAAGAATTTTTGCAGGCTTGCTCCTGCGATTTTCACGGTCGGCCCGGCTATGTGGAAAAGCCTTACCCCCAGGCTGAGCGGTTACGCGACGCGTTCGATGCGGCCAGAAGCGTGGATGCGGGCGCAATTGCCACTGAGTTGACCAAAACCATCTCCGATCCCACTCGCCTGCCGGGCGCGATCAATAGCAGGGTGAGCGAAGCCCGCATTGCCGAGATCAAAACCCGGCTGGCTTAATCGCCGCGACAACCGGCTGATATGTTCTATACGATTTGCGGTAGGCAGTAGGATGGGTGGAGCAAAACGCAACCCATCATTTGGGCTGACATCTACCTGCGTCACCTTGAAAATCACTTAGCGAACCTGACAAGATGCGGCGGTATCGTTCGTAAATCGATGCGTACGTTGCCCGGTTTTGATGGATTGCGCTTGCTCCACCCATCCTACAAATCTGTGGAACCGAATATGCAATCCCACCATCGCTTGCGGTGCAAGACATCGGTCCTTCAACTGTGGCAATGGCCCCGGACGCCGCGCTTTTCGAAATAGCGTTGATGGTATTCCTCCGCGGGATAAAACTCGGAGGCCGGCAAAATTTCCGTGACAATAGGCTCGCGCCAGCGCCCACTTTGCTGTAATTTTTCCATGGACGCTTTTGCC
Source organism: Nitrosospira sp. Nsp18 (assembly GCF_900103145.1). NCBI lineage: Bacteria > Pseudomonadati > Pseudomonadota > Betaproteobacteria > Nitrosomonadales > Nitrosomonadaceae > Nitrosospira > Nitrosospira sp. Nsp18. The sequence continues at coordinate 22,829 of NZ_FMWY01000010.1, forward strand.
GCAATCTCCTGCTCAGGCGTGTAAAAGAAAATCGCCGAACGGTATTGCGTACCTACGTCCGGTCCCTGCCGATTGGGTGTGGTGGGATTGTGGCAATTCCAGAACACATCGAGCAACTCATCGTAACCAACCTGAGATGGATCGTATTCCACCTGCACCACTTCGGCATGACCGGTCTCACCCGAGCATACATCGCGATAAGCAGGATTTTTGATATGGCCGCCCGCATATCCGCTTATCACCTCATTCACGCCCTTGACCGCCCGAAAAGCAGATTCCACGCCCCAGAAACAACCTGCTCCAAAAATTGCTTTTTCTGTTGTCATTCCGGCACCTCCTCCACGTAACCACGCGTAACCACGTAACCGACTCATATGCCCATGCTGATGTTCGAACGGATCGCCAGCATAACCGGAGAATAGCTTTCGTTCTCTATCAAAAAATTCAGAATACCACGCTGGCTGCAAAGCCATCAAACATAGTGGAGCAAGATTTAGTGCCAGTGCCGGCCTGCTCTGGCGCCGCCCGTCATGGATAACATGCAAAAATCAACTGAAAAATCCGGCATGGTTATCTCGGCTTCCGCGGTGCGTTGGCGAATAGGCGGTCATAAAGAAAATTGGGGAGGAACTTTAAAACCCGGGCGACAATCGCCATCTGCCAGGGAATCACGGTGAACAGTACCTTGTTCTCGATAATACGCACGATTTTTTCCGCAACCTCTTCCGCTGTAAGAAGGAAGGGCATGCGGAAGGGGTTATTCGCCGTCATCGGTGTCGCAACATAGCCGGGACAAACGGTTATGACCGATACACCATTGTGGTGCATCTCGACTCGCAGGCTTTCGAGATAGCTGATGGCGGCAGCTTTGGAGGCTGAGTAAGCGCCGCTTCCTGGAAGACCCCGATAGCCTGCAACGCTGGCAATGCCGACCAGGCTGCCTTGTCCGGCTGTCCTCATTACGGAAATAAACGGCTGGAAGAGGTTCACCATGCCGATCACATTGGTTGCGAGGATACTCTCAAAAACTTCGCTATCCTCGGCATATTCGGTAAGCGTACCGCTACTGATGCCCGCATTGGCAATGACGATATCCGGGCAGCCATGGCGGCGCATGAAATCGCGCGCGGCGGCTTGCATTGCGCCGGCATCGCGGACATCGGCCACATAGGTCGATGCACCCGGTAATTCTGCCGCAAGAGTTTCCAATAAATCCGCGCGCCGTGCGATTAGACCCAGCGTTGCCCCCAGACGGGCATAGTGTCGCGCCAATGCTCTACCCAAGCCACTGGATGCCCCACTTATGACAACTTTCAACGGCATCGAACAGCGTCTCGATATCGCACTATTTCTTTACCCGCTCCTTGCGCACTTTTTCAATCAACTCATCCATCGTTCTGATGGTGTCGTCGGGCGTGCCACCCATTTTTCCGCTGGTGAGGTAGCGACCATCCACCACTATCGCCGGCACGCCTGTGAGGCTGTAATCCTTGGACATATGCGTTGACCGCGACGCCTGGTTTTGCACCGCGAAGGAGTTGTAGGCATCGATAAATTTCTTCCGGTCTATTCCCTGCTTCGCCATCCAGTCGAATAATACCTCGTCCTTGGTCAAATCGATTTTGTCGCGATGAATGGCCTCGTAGACCTTGTCATGCAGCCGGTCTGTCTCGCCTAGCGCGTCCAGCGCATAGAAGGTTTTAGCGCCGGGAATCCAGTTTGCGCGAAAGATGGCGGGAACGTAACGAAAGCTCACATCTTTAGGCTTTCGCTTCAGCCATGCCTTGATTCGCGGATGAAGTTCATAGCAATGCGGACAACCGTACCAGAAGAATTCTATGACTTCAATCTTGCCGTCACTGTCAGTTGGCCGAGGTTGGGGCAGAAGCGTGTAATCCGTCCCTTCAACAATTTCGGCGCGAGCGGCTGAAATACCAGTGAGGCTTATGCCGACCAGAAAGAGGACCGCCGCAAGCAAACGCAATGAATTCATTTTTTTCTCCTGGAAATAGACTGCATATTTATTACGCGCCGTTTATTCGCGCCCGACAGCGAGACTAAAACATTCCTTCTTTACTGCACTCCTTCATGTATTTTAACGAGACTGCTCTGCACACCGCTTTGTTGCAGGGACGCCCGAACCCGGTTGCTATCAGCAACGCTGGAAAAAGGTCCTACACGTACCCTGTGCCAGGTACCTTTTTCCGGCAAATTGGCGGCTTGAACAGATGCTTCCACTCCGAGCATGGCCAGTTTCGCTTTCAAGTTGTCCGCGTCATCGGCATTCTGGAAAGACCCTGCTTGAAGAAAGTATTTATCCTGGGAAGAAGTCCGCTGCGCAGCCTGCTTGATCTGGTGCTCCGGCACGGGCTCCTCGGCATCCGGCAGGATTTTGTAGAATTCAAAGCGTGGTTTGGCATCGGGGACGTTGGCCGGCTTGGCTTCCATGCCTGAGGATTGTGCCGGTCTTTCAGTTTGAGTTGCGGCACTTTTCGCCGCGGCGCTCTCCGCAACCTTGTCCTGGGATATAAATGGGCTGGGCGCCTGATTGATGTACATCCATGTGCCGATGGCACTGAGAAGGCCCAGCGCATAGCCGATAAGTACCCCTAGGAGAAGCGTGCTTTTGCTTTTGGCGAAAATTGAAGAGTTGGTGTGGGTTTTATAATCTCGGCTCATGGGAAGCTTATTCAATATGATGGCTACATTTTACCCGGCGCGCTTACGCCCAGCAGTTTCAAACCATTGCTCAATATTTGCCGGATCGCGGCAATTAGCCCTAGCCGGGCCAGTCGCAGCGGAATTTCCGGAACGAGAAAACGGGTAGCATTATAGTAACTGTGAAACTCACTCGCCAGTTCTCTGAGGTAGAAGGCGATCAGATGAGGAGAAAGTTCCTTCGCTGCCGCCTCCACCATTTCAGGATAGTCGATCAGCTTCTGCAAAAGAGATAATTCTGCGGGGTCTGTCAGCGGGGACATATCCGCTGTATGAAGCATCGCCGGGTCTTCACCCCATTGTTCCAGCACGCTGCAAACCCTTGCATGGGCATATTGCACGTAATAAACGGGGTTATCGTTGCTTTGTGATTTAGCCAGGTCCAGGTCAAAATCCAGATGCTGGTCGCTTTTACGCAATACGTAAAAAAAGCGTGCCGCGTCGTTTCCCACTTCCTGACGTAATTCACGCAACGTGACAAATTCTCCCGAACGGGTGGACATGGGCGCTTTTTTTCCGTCGCGGTAGAGCACCGCGAACTGCACCAGCGCAATTTCAAGTTTTCCGGGATCAATAGCCAGCGCTTTCATCGCGCCTTTTACTCGTGGAATATATCCATGATGGTCGGCCCCCCAGACATCGATGACGCGTTCAAAACCACGTTCGAACTTATTGAGATGATAAGCGATATCTGAAGCGAAATAAGTAAACTGCCCATTTTCCCGCTGAACCACCCTGTCTTTTTCATCGCCGAAATCGGTCGATCGGAACCACTGCGCGCCATCCTGTTGATATAGATAGCACCCCTGTTCGAGTAATTGGACTGCATGTGCTACATCACCGTTATCGAACAACGATTGCTCGGAAAACCATGTATCAAAAGCAACACCGAATTCCATCAAATCATTGCGGCAGTCGCCCAATTGCTCCGTCAGGACGAAATTGTGAATGTATGCGTAATCTTGCCCCAGCAGTTTCTTGGCTTTGGCAATCAGCCCGTCGAGGTCCGCTTCGGTACCGGTATCCGTTTCCTCAGAGATACCTTCAAACAGCAAGTCAGGCCGATGCACGTACCGTCCTGCATGCGCCTTGTAAATCAGGCGGGCCATATCACGTACGTATTGGCCCTGGTACGCGTTGCCGGGGAAGCGCGAAGTGACTCCGTTCAGTTCCAGGTAACGCAGCCAGGTGGAAAGCGCAAGAATATCCATCTGACGTCCGGCGTCATTAACGTAATACTCACGCGCGACGGAATAACCTGCAGCCGCCAGCACATTGGCGAGGCTTGCGCCGAATGCCGCACCTCGCCCATGTCCGACGTGCAAGGGTCCGGTCGGATTGGCCGAAACGAATTCCACTTGTACCTTTTTACCTGCACCCAGATTAATATGGCCGAACTGCTCGCCGCTCTCCAGTACATAACGGGGAAACTGCTGCTTGGCGGAAGTCGTGAGAAACAAATTAATAAAGCCGGCACCCGCGACCTCTATCTTTTCCAGATAAGGTGAAGCGGAAAGCACATTGACGAGCAGCGCGGCGATCTCACGCGGACTTTGACGCAGAGGTTTAGCCAATTGCATCGCGAGGTTACAGGAGTAATCCCCGTGGCTTGCCTGGCGGGGACGCGCAAACTCTATATGCGCGTCCAGCGCCAGCGGGCCCATTTCGCTCAAGGGCACGCGCAGGAGCTCAGTAAAATGGGATTTAAAGTTGGGCTGAACGGGAGGAATCATGGCTGCATGGCGATAGCGACAGGTGGGCAGCGGTTATTATAACGACGTTGGGATGAGTTACGCTGCCAGTTTGATCGGCACAGCGATAGATGGAAGGGGAAAACCGCCTCTGGTTCGCTGTGGCGGCGCCCACCAGACGATTGTGCAAATAAAGAATAGCGTAAAATTGGCCGGTCAGGCATCACGTCAGCGCCGGATCAATTCGGTATAAACCGGCGTATCAGCGTATCCGGCAATGAGCCAAGCTCAACCCTATCACCATTGCAATCTGAGATAACCTTCTTTTTCAGCGAAATTGAAGCGTATTATATTAGCGCCACGGCTTATAAGTGGCCGCTGAGCGAGAGGCTTGTACGGCCCCACCGCTGAGCGGGACTGCTCCATGCGGAGCCGCCGTTGGCGTGGCGAGAAAATGTGCAGTTCGAATTGCCCCGCGCGAATTTCTCTCAGTTCGGGAGCGAATGGCTGGGCCAGCGGTTCGCCCACGAACACGCCCTCGCCCGGCCATGCCACGCTTTTCCAGTAAGATTCAATGGCGCTTTCACCAAGCGCGTAGTGAAACATGGCAACAGCGGGAAAAGGGAACTTCTGTATATGGCTGCATGGCTCGATCACCGTCCCATAACTGGCAGTGGCGCCCGCTTCCAGCCAGCGCAGGCTGCTCATCTGCATTGAATCGGTAAGCTGGCCGCCGGCTGAAGTTAAATGATCTGCCATTGCACCAGGCAGAAAATCCAGTGTATGGAGTTGCGGCACGTCCGCCAGGCCCGTGAAATAAAAAAGAACGTCATGCCTACCTGAAATTGCTTCGGTTTCCAGAATTTCGATGGGAAAAACACCGGCCAGTTCTTTTGCGGCCAGCTCGAAATAGCTCGCTCGCACACTGCGTGCCTTGTCAGGCGTTATTATCAGATAGGCATGACCCTTTGGGAAACTGCGATCAGAGGCGACTCCCCGATCGATCAGTGCCTTGACCTGCTCGAAATCGGTCCCGGCCAGCATCATGGCAGGGCGTATGTTATGGTCGCCAACAGGATGAAGACTCGACGAGTTGAAATATGGGCTGGGTCTGGTAGGGCCACACTCGGATGAGCAATAGCGTTCGTCGAAGCCGAAAGCCAGCGCCGAGGTCAGCGACATGCAAGCTACCCGGTAGGGAAGTGTCCAGGCGACCGCGTAGGCTTGAATGTGAGGGGGCGTAGCCTCATCGATTTCCATCTTTAATTGCTGAAACTCATCCCTTGAGAGGGCGCTCCGGCCGGAGGGAAAACTCAGGTGAATCATGTTGGCTGCCGGGATATGGCGCGCCTTCTGGTAGTAATCACCGATTTTAAGGGATTGGGGATCGCTGTCGTTAATGATGACAGCAAGCTCATCCGGCACCAGCCCCGTGCGCGGCAACTCGATTCTCGCTTGAGCATGGACAGGCATTGGCCCGAGCATCAGGGCGAGCACCAGGGCGATCAGCAGGACGGGGAGGCAGGTCAGAAACTTCCAGCTTGCAAATCGCCGGCGGGCAAGGCGTTTCATCGAAGATGCGGGTAGAGGCGCCCATTCCGGTGCGAAGAACCCCTGCCCTGAAGCCGGGGCTCGCAAATTCCAGTTTTGAGAAACATCCTTGTTCCTCAAGCATATAAAATAAGCAGGCTTCATCCTCGTGCATAATAAACGCTCCGCGAAAATGCGTCCACCGTCCCATGCTGCCTCTACATGATCTTCTCTACCAGCGGTTGCCTGGTATACCCGTTACCAAACTGCTTGTCGGCGTCAACCTCCTGGTCTTCGCAGCCATGCTCGTGGGCGGGGCGGGACTGTGGCATTCTTCCAATAGCGTGCAATTGGCCTGGGGCGCAAATTTTGGCCCGGCTACGCAGGACGGCGAATGGTGGCGCCTGGGTACCGCGCTATTCCTCCACTTTGGCGCAGTTCACCTGACGCTCAATCTCTGGGCGCTCTGGGATGCCGGACAACTCGTTGAACGAATGTACGGGCACGCACGCTTTGCCTGCATCTATTTCGCCAGCGGTCTGGCGGGCAACCTGCTGTCACTCGTTGCACATAGGGGACTAGCCATCTCCGGCGGCGCTTCAGGCGCCATTTTCGGCCTGTTTGGCGCCCTCCTCATATTTCTCTGGCGCGAGCGCCACAATCTTCATCCGAAGGAATTTCGCTGGTTTTTCTGGGGGGCTGCGGGTTTTGCACTTGCCAGCCTTGTGCTCGGCCTTTTAATTACCGGCATTGACAATGCGGCGCATATCGGCGGTTTTTTTTCCGGTTTACTCGGCGGAATAATATTTGCACAGCCTGCCGGTATAACAGAACGCCTCTCCCCTCGATTTCGCCACATCCGCGTTCTTGCCGGAGCCGCTTTTGCACTCGCAATTGTCATCCTGGTCAGCCAGGTTCCCGTGCGCACTTACCGCTGGAGCGAAGAGGTGCTGGCGCGTAAGGAGATCGGCGAATTCTTGCGGGACGATGCAGCGATCACACAGTCCTGGCAGAGCATACTTGATAAGGCCAGGCAAGACGGCACCTCATTCGAGGAACTGGCAGGACGTATCGACACATCTGTTGCAGACCGCTATGAAGAAAGCTTTGAGCTGCTTTCCGAGCTTCCGCCCGATCCTGCCCTGCCCTCCGCCGCCACGGTGGAAATACTGCGCCATTATGCCGAGCGCCGCAGAGATGCATCACGCGCTTTGGCGGAGGGATTGCGCGCCAACAAGCCCCAGCAGATCCGCGACGCCCTTGAAATGGAAAAACAATCGCGGCAGCTCACTCAACCTGAAAAAGATGAGCTTTCCAGGCGTAAGCAAGCAGGGCAGGAATAAAGACAAAGATACGAGCTGAAGGAAATAAGCGTCATCAATCAATAATACGTATGTAGTAGCATTTTACTCGTTCAGTTATCAGCCGCTGGAGTACCGCCTGCAATCATCGGGGGCAATTACCCAAACCATAATTCTATCGCGCTGCTCTGTGATAACGAAGCGTCTAAAAGCGAAACACGCAATAGTTTTGCCGTCCCGCTGAGGCAGCGCCGCATTGTCCGCGATTCGGGTTTTAGTCCGCCCGGTATGCTTTAATCTCATAAAAAGCTTTTGACATACATCAAAAAATATTGCACTGTATGCACTAGTTCTAGTAAAATGTATCCAATATTTCTACTATATGTAGTGGTTTACAGATTTATCGATATCCGCCGCCACCCCCTTCAGCCATGGGGAAGAAGCCGCTTTCCCGTATAGATGAGGAGAATCCGACATGCAGCTTGCAACAGACCACATGAACCGTCCGGCAGTAGCGGGGCACGAGCTTTCTTCAGCCCTTCCCGCCCAGGACACCCGGTATTCCCAATACAAGATCATTCGCCGCAATGGTTCGGTGGTCGGGTTCGAGCCGGCCAAGATTTCCATTGCTATGACAAAAGCATTCATCGCCGTCAATGGCGGCCAAGGTGCGGCTTCGGCCAGGGTACGAGAATTGGTGGCGCGACTGACCGATGACGTAGTCAATGCATTGATACGCCGCCAGCCTTCAGGCGGGACTTTCCATATCGAGGACATTCAGGATCAGGTGGAACTCGCATTGATGCGTTCTGGAGAGCATGATGTGGCGCGCGCTTACGTGCTCTACCGCGAGGATCGCGCGCGGAAGCGGGCGAGACAGAAAGAAATGGGCGTGGTCGAAGCGCCAGCCAGCATTCTGAATGTAATGGAGAACGGCGTCAGGATTCCGCTGGATACGGCGCGCCTGCTGACGCTGATCGAAACTTCCTGCTCAGGCCTGGGCGAAGTGGTAAACCCGGCGCTGATACTGAAAGCCACCTTGAAGGACTTGTACGACGGCGTTCCACTGGAAGAGGTAAGAAAATCGCTGGTGCTGTCGGCACGCGCGTTAATTGAAAAAGACCCTGCCTACAGCTATGTCACTGCGCGGTTGTTGTTGCATTCCCTCCGTTTCGAAGTGCTGGGCGAAGAAGTCTTGCACCAGGAAATGCCCGGTCGCTATGCAGAGTATTTTCCTGACTTCATCAAGCGCGGCATCGATGCCGAGTTGCTGGATGAACGTCTGGCGCAGTTTGACCTGCCGCGTTTGGCCAAAGCACTGGATGCCGGCCGCGACCTCCAATTCGGCTACGTGGGTTTGCAAACTTTGTATGATCGCTATTTTCTGCATATACGGGGCAGTCGTATCGAGTTGCCGCAGGCATTTTTCATGCGCGTGGCAATGGGACTTGCCCTGAACGAAATTGACCGCGAGGGACGCGCATTGGAGTTCTACCACGTGCTCTCGAATTTCGATTTCATGAGCTCCACTCCAACCCTGTTTAATTCAGGGACCCGCCGTTCGCAATTGTCTTCATGCTACCTCACCACTGTGCCGGATAACCTCGATGGCATTTACGAGGCAATCAAGGAAAATGCCCTGCTCGCCAAATATGCCGGGGGACTGGGTAATGATTGGACACCGGTACGGGCGATGGGCTCGCACATCAAGGGTACAAACGGCAAGTCACAAGGCGTAGTGCCTTTCCTCAAAGTGGTCTCCGATACCGCGGTGGCGGTAAACCAGGGCGGCAAGCGCAAAGGCGCGGTTTGCGCCTACCTGGAATCGTGGCACCTGGATGTCGAGGAGTTTCTGGATTTACGCAAAAATACCGGGGATGACCGCCGCCGCACCCATGACATGAATACCGCCAACTGGGTTCCCGACCTGTTCATGAAGCGCGTCATGGAAGGGGGTGAGTGGACGCTTTTTTCGCCCTCCGACGTGCCCGACCTGCATGAAAAATTCGGCAAACCGTTTGAGCAGGCTTATCTCGCCTACGAGGAGAAGGTCGCGCGCGGCGAGCTCAGCCTGTACAAGAAAATTCCCGCGCAACAGTTATGGCGCAAAATGCTCAGCATGTTATTTGAAACCGGCCATCCATGGATCACTTTCAAGGATGCCTGCAATATTCGCTCGCCGCAAAGCCACATCGGTGTAGTGCATAGCTCCAATCTCTGTACCGAGATAACCCTCAATACCAATGATCACGAAATCGCCGTATGCAACCTGGGGTCGGTCAATCTGTCGGCACATATTGCCGACGGCGAGCTCGATGCCGTCAAGCTCAAGCGCACTATCGGTACCGCCATGCGCATGCTGGACAATGTGATCGATATCAATTTCTACGCCGTCGCGAAGGCGCGGAATGCGAACCTCAAGCATCGTCCGGTGGGACTAGGCATCATGGGCTTCCAGGATTGCCTGCATATGCTGCGCATTCCCTACGCCTCGAATGAGGCGGTGGAATTTGCCGATCATACAATGGAAGCGGTTGCCTACCACGCCTACTGGGCCTCCACCGAGTTGGCCGAAGAGCGCGGGCGTTATGCTTCCTATCGCGGCAGCCTGTGGGATCGGGGGATTCTGCCTCAGGATACGCTGGATCTTTTGCGCGAGGAGCGCGGCGGTTACATCGAGGTAGACAGGTCGGCCACACTTGGATGGGATGCGCTGCGCGAACGCATAAGAGAACATGGCATGCGCAATTCCAACTGCCTGGCAATTGCCCCAACCGCAACCATTTCCAATATTATCGGTGTATCGGCCAGCATCGAGCCTGCCTTCAAGAACCTTTACGTCAAGTCCAATCTATCGGGCGAGTTCACCATGGCGAATGAATTCCTGGTAAACGACCTGAAAAAACTGGGACTCTGGGACGAAGTCATGATTTCGGACCTGAAGTATTTCGATGGTGCCCTTGGCCAGATAGACCGGGTACCGGCCGATATTCGCAGGCTATATACCACCGCCTTCGAGTTCGATCCACAGTGGTTAATCGAGGCGGCGGCGCGACGGCAGAAGTGGATCGACCAGGCACAATCGCTCAATATCTATATGGCGGGTGTATCCGGGAAAAAACTGGATGAGACCTATAAACTGGCTTGGCTGCGCGGCTTGAAAACCACCTATTATTTGCGCTCCCTGGGCGCGACTTCAGCGGAAAAATCCACGGGCAGAGCAGGCTCCCTGAACGCGGTGCCCATAGAAGGAAACATGCCAGTGAGCGTGACGGCAACTGACGTGAGTTATTGTGGCATCGATGATCCCGAGTGCGAGTCATGCCAATAATAATTGGCAGGAATTGGAAAATAAAAGGAGAAGGATATGCTGACATTTGAGGACGACACAGTGCAATCGGGAATGCCACGAATAAATGGTGCATCGAGCGACGCAAAAGTGCTGGCTGCGTCCAGGCTGAGCCTGCAAGATGCTGGTTCAAATGGGATTGAAGCGCAGAATGGCGAAAATATTGGCAGGCCTGCCGCCGATATAAATCGGCGCCTGTCGGTCGAAGACAAGCGCATCATCAATTGCAAGGCGGATGTCAATCAACTGGTGCCGTTCAAGTACAAGTGGGCATGGGAGAAGTATCTTTCCGCCTGCGCCAACCATTGGATGCCGCAGGAAATCAACATGAGCGCAGACATCGCCTTATGGAAAGACCCCAATGGACTGACTGAGGATGAACGTCGCCTGATCAAACGGAACCTGGGTTTTTTTGTTACCGCTGATTCGCTGGCTGCCAACAATATCGTACTCGGCACCTACCGCCACATCACCAACCCGGAATGCCGCCAGTATCTGTTGCGCCAGGCGTTTGAAGAAGCGATCCATACGCATGCTTATCAGTATATTGTCGAATCGTTGGGTCTGGACGAGGGGGAGATTTTCAACGCCTATCATGAAGTGGCGTCAATTCGGGAAAAAGACGAGTTTCTGATTCCATTCATCGACACACTCACTGATCCGGCATTCGAGACCGGCACACCTGAAGCCGATCAGAAGTTGTTGAGGAGCCTGATCGTATTCGCCTGCATCATGGAAGGACTGTTCTTTTACGTGGGTTTCGTACAAATTCTGGCGCTCGGCAGGAATAGTAAGATGACGGGTGCAGCGGAACAGTATCAATATATTCTGCGGGACGAATCCATGCACTGCAATTTCGGCATAGATGTCGTTAATCAGGTCAAAATGGAAAATCCGCATTTATGGACCAAAGCGTTCCGTGATGAAATCAGCGCGCTCATGCAGAAAGCGGTGGAACTGGAGTACCGTTATGCGGAGGATACATTGCCGCGTGGTGTCCTGGGATTGAATGCGCCGATGTTCAAGGAATACTTGCGCTATATCGCCAATCGCCGCTGCCAGCAGATCGGTCTGGATATCCTCTATCCGGGCGCCAGCAATCCTTTTCCCTGGATGTCGGAAATGATCGACCTGAAAAAGGAAAAAAACTTTTTTGAAACCCGCGTTACAGAATACCAGACCGGGGGCGCGCTAAACTGGGACTGAATTGAGAAAACCGATCAGTATGCTTGATTCACAGTACTACCGGTAATACTGTGAATCTACGTGTAGCGGTAGGTGTAGTAAGTGTGACATGTTGTAAACCCCTGAGTAATCTTACCTGGAGGTTGAAATGGCGACTACCAAGAAATCCCCGGCAAAGAAACCTGCCGTGACGAAATCCGCGACTGTGAAAAAGCCCGCAACCAGCAAAAAAGCGCCAACCAAAAAAACAACAGCAGCGGAGGAACCAGCCGAGAAAGTCGGGAGCAAAAACGCTGCTTCAATCAAGAAACCTGTAGCAAAAGCGACCGCTTCCACAACGACCTCGGCCAAGCAGGAAAAAACGGCAGCCCCAAAACCGGTTAAAAAAGCGTCCAAGAAAGCAGTCGAGGAACCAGCAGAGAAAAAGACCGAGAAAAAAGCCAAGAAAAAGGCCGAAAAAAAGGCTGAAAAGAAACCTTCCGCCTCAGCCAGCAAGTCGGCAGTAAAGAAAGATACCTCGGACAAGACAGCCTCTCCAGGCAAAAAAGCCAGCGCGAAGAAATCCGAAGGGAAAACGGCTTCGACTAAAACCAGGACCGAGAAAAAGGCGAAGAAAGCAACCGGCAAAAAAAAAGCGGCTAAATCAGCTAAAGCCAACAGCCCAGCTTCAAGCTGGCCATTTCCTCTTTCAAGATCAGACTCCTGAGCCTAGGGTTGGTTGGCATTGCGGATCAGGCTGCTACCGGAGAAGTGATAAGCCGGTCCGGCAACCATAGATATAAACGCTTGCCTTCTCTTTTTATAGTTCTCACAATTGAAACATCGAAAATCGGTTGCTCTTTCTGTCGAGCGAAAGCGGCTCCCGGCTTCCTCTTCCAATAGGTGCCGCCGCGCAACCAAACCCTCAATAATCATTGTCTTTTCTCTGCATGGATTATTTACACTGGTAAAATTTTGCAGACGAGGTTAAGATTAAAGCCAGTTCAACCTGTAAATCCTAGTGGAGGTAGTCATGGGTTATAAAATTCCACCAGCGTCACGCGATTACGACACCAAGCGTATTGTCGAACGTCCCGATGGTTTTTATTGGCATGATGAGAAGGAGAGCGACAAGATTTTCGGTCCCTTTCCGACACTACTCGAAGCCACGCAGGATATGGAATACAACGCGGAATCCGATTATGAACCTGGGGAAACCCTGGAGCAGGCGGAGGAAGAGATTGGAATATCCGACTGGATTGATCCTGAAACCGGCCAGCCTGGTGAAGTTTCATTTCGTCTTGAAAATTGATCAGTGCGGTTTTGGTTTTGCAGATTTAATCTGCTGGCCCGGCATGAGCTCGCCGAAGGTCTGGAAACAAACCCATCGCTTCGACCAGCCTGGGCACTCGTGATGTGGAATCCCGGGAAGGGGCCTGAAAACCAATCTCAACCGCTTACTGTGCGATTTCACAACCCTGCGCTTTATCCTCTGGTAACAAATCGATCGGTAACTCCGGCTTCCGTTCTGGCCAGGCATTCAGAACTGCCCCATCTATTCATCTAGCCGAAGGTCTGCATGAGTTACCGCGAAGAACGCGACAGCATGGGCATGATGCAGGTGCCTGCCAACGCGCTGTGGGGCGCGCAGACGCAACGTTCCCTGCAGAACTTCAGAATTTCCTTCGAATGCATCCCATTCGCACTGCTTCACGCCCTTGCGCTGGTGAAGCGTGCAGCAGCCAGCGTCAATCGCGATTTAGGTCTGCTGGATGCCGATGTCGCCGCTGCCATTACGCAGGCTGCCGATGAGGTGGCTTCAGGCCGCCATGATGCGGAATTTCCGCTTGTGGTATGGCAGACGGGCTCCGGTACCCAGACCAACATGAACATGAATGAGGTACTGGCGAACCGTGCTTCCGAATTGCTCGGCGGCGGGCGCGGGGTCGAATGCAAAATCCATCCCAACGACGACGTGAACAAGGGCCAATCGTCCAACGACGTGTTTCCTTCGGCGATGCATGTGGCAGCGGTACGTTCGATCGATCAACAATTGATACCCGCCATTGTTGCGCTGAGGCGGACTTTGGCGGACAAGGCGGAGGAATTTTCCGATATTGTCAAAATCGGCCGCACTCATCTGCAGGATGCGACGCCCCTGACGCTGGGGCAGGAGTTCTCGGGTTATGTTTCCCAGTTGGATCACGGACTGGTGCATGTGAACGCATCGCTTCCACATTTGCATGAACTGGCCTTGGGTGGCACTGCGGTGGGAACCGGCCTGAACACCCATCCTGAATTTGCCGTCCGTGCAGCAGCGGAATTGGCAAGGCTGACGAATCTGCCGTTTGTCACGGCGCCCAATAAATTTGAGGCGCTCGCCGCTAATGATGCACTCGTTCATGCCCATGGGGCGCTGAAGACGCTGGCGGCGTCATTGATGAAAATCGCAAATGATATCCGTTGGCTCGCTTCCGGCCCTCGTTGCGGTATCGGGGAATTAAAAATCCCCGAAAATGAACCGGGCAGCTCCATTATGCCGGGAAAGGTCAATCCTACTCAATCGGAAGCGATGATCATGATTTGTTGCCAAGTGATGGGTAACGACGTAGCGATTAATTTTGGCGGCTCAATGGGGAATTTTGAGCTGAATGTCATGAAGCCGCTTATCATCCATAACTTCCTGCAAAGCATACGCCTGCTTGCGGACGGCATGACGAGTTTCAACGACCATTGCGCGGCAGGCATATCGGCCAATATCGAACGTATTGATGAGTTGTTGCATAATTCGCTGATGCTTGTGACAGCGCTCACGCCCCACATCGGCTATGATGTCGCAGCAGAAATTGCCAAGAAAGCGCATCGTGAAGATACGACGCTGAGAGAAGCGGCAATTGCCTCGGGTCATGTTACAGCCGAGCAATTTGATGGCTGGATAAGGCCGGAGGATATGATAGGGACAGCCAGGCGGAATTAATTACTGCCCCTGAATTTTCAAGGCGACCAAAATCAGGGCCAGCGCCGGCATGAATGCAAAATCCGGATCTACATCGAAATATCATGAAATTGCGCGGGATTCCTGAAGTTACGTTTGCTGTGCAGGCTGGCGACTACCGGAATGTTTGCTACGGCAATCTTGCATGAGGCATCATAGACAGGAGCAGATTTGGCTGCTGGCGAATGAGTTTGATACAGCCATCAACTGCACCGCCTAAGGTCGGTCTTGTGCTGACTGGCGGTGGCGCGCGCGCAGCCTACCAAGTGGGCGTATTGCGAGCCATCGCCGAGATGTTGCCGAAGAGGACACGCAATCCCTTTCCTGTGATTTGCGGTACTTCCGCCGGGGCATTCAATGCCGCAAGTCTCGCAGTTTCTGCCCGGAATTTTCATGAGGGGGTGCGCGATCTGTCGGCGGTGTGGGAGAATGCCCGTGTCAGCCAGGCCTATCGTTCCGATCCCATCGGCGTATATGGAAACGCGGCACGCTGGTTGGCTTCGCTACTGCTCGGTCGCTTAAGAAAGCGTAGCGTAGTCTCTTTGCTGGACAATTCGCCGCTCGCTCAATTACTGGAATACAGCTTGCCGCTTCATGGCATTCAGAGAAGCATCGAAGCAGGTGCTTTGCATGCGCTGGGCATCACCGCATGGGGCTATACTTCCGGCCAGTCGGTTACGTTCTATGAGGGCGTTGACGGTATAGCACCCTGGAAACGGGAACGCCGCATCGGCATATCGGCACGTATCGGGGTTGAGCATCTGATGGCCTCCTCCGCTATTCCTATTCTTTTTCCAGCAATGCGGCTCAATCGCGAATATTTCGGCGATGGGTCCATGCGTCAGCTCGCGCCCATCAGTCCAGCGCTGCATCTGGGCGCGGAACGGGTGCTCGTAATAGGCGTACGCAAGGCTGTCGAAGCGCAACCCGAGCGCGCCACAGTCGACAGCTACCCTACTTTGGCGCAGATAGGAGGCCATGTTATGGGCAGCCTTTTTCTCGACAGTCTTTACGTTGACCTGGAGCGCCTGCAGCGTATCAACAATATTATCGGGATGATTTCGGATGAGAATCTGAAAAATAACGGCATGCCGCTACGCCAGATCAAATCGATGGTAATTTCTCCCAGCGTGGAAATCAATAAAATCGCCGAACAGCACGCGCACGCGCTACCGCGTACCGTACGGCTTTTTTTTCGTAACATCGGCGCGATGCGGCGAGACGGCTCGGCGCTGCTGAGCTATGTTTTGTTTGAAGAACCCTTCTGCCGTGCACTAATTGAACTTGGATATCAGGACACCGTGCCGCGCAGATCGGAAATTCTTCAATTCATTCACGCTGAGAGCGAGTGAGCGAGACGCTGGTATAATTGCGGTAACGGCCTATTCAAGGAGGACTATATCTTCTTGCCCAAGTTTACGTAGCCACCTAATTTTCAGAGATTATTTATGGACTTCGCCAGTCCGCAATTCTGGGTCGCGGTACTCCAAATCATCGCCATCGATATCGTCCTGGGCGGTGATAATGCGGTCGTCATCGCGCTTGCATGCCGACGATTGCCGGAGAAGCAGCGAAATCTCGGGATTTTTTGGGGGGTACTCGGTGCGATCGGGCTGCGGGTTGTGCTGGTTTTCTTTGCCCTCAATTTGCTGGCGGTTCCATTCCTGAAGATTTTAGCCGCGTTGTTGCTATTATGGATTGGCACCAAGCTGCTTCAACCTGAGCCGCACGACAACGGGCATAAAGTTGATGCCAGCACAACGCTATTGGGGGCGATCAGGACTATCATTATCGCCGACGCGGTGATGAGCCTCGATAACGTCATTGCGATTGCAGGCGCGGCCAAGGACAGTATCGGTTTGGTTGTTTTCGGGTTGCTGGTGAGCGTGCCCATCATTGTTATGGGTAGCAAACTGGTGATGAAGCTGATGGATCGTTTTCCTGTCACCATCGCCATTGGTGCGGGCTTGCTGGGGTGGATCGCGGGAGATATGAGCATTACCGACGCAGTCAGCAAGGAATGGGTGAATACGAACGCGGCTTATCTGCACTGGCTTGCCCCCGCTTGTGGCGCATTGCTGGTTGTGGTAACCGGTAAATGGCTTGCGGCGCGAGCCCAGGCAAAAAGTGCGGCCGTTGTGGATCTGGTGGATGATGTGAACAAACCGCTATAGTTGCCGCTAGAAGCCTGTCGGGCTTGAAGAATGGCAGCGAAAAAGTGACTGGGTGAGGGCAGATTTTGAGAATTTTGAAGGCCAATAGTTATTCTATTGGTCGAAAAAGCAGCGAAATATGAACCAGCCAGACGCTTTTGCAGGCGATTTCATTTAAGTCCGACAGGCTGCTGGATAACCGTCGTTTTGGTGGAGAGAACATATGTTGAAATTCTTGTTACCGGTGGATGGTTCGGACGCTTCTGATAGAGCAATTGCTGAATTTATCACCCTTATTGATTGGTACAAGGAAAAACCGGAAATCCATTTGTTAAACGTGCAATTCCCACAGCGCGGGAATGTACCTCTGTTTATAGACAAGGAGAGTATTGAACTGTATCAGCAGGAAGAAGGGATGAAAGAGCTGCGGGCAGCACGTGAATTACTGGATCGGGCGGGCATCGGCTACAAGCTTCATATCACGGTAGGAACTCCGCCGGATATGATTTTGCGTTATGCGAAGGAATTAAACTGCAATCAAATCATCATCGGGCCGCGGGGATTGGGGGCGGTCAAGGGGATCTTGCTGGGTTCGGTAGCCAGCAAGGTTATTCAACTATCAACAATACCAGTGCTACTTATTAAATGACAAATGGGATGAAAAGCACTGGATATGGCACGAGTTCTAACCAAAGGAGCTTTATCAGGATGGCGCTGGATCGGAAGGGCTTGACCTTGATCGAATTGATGATGGTGTTCGCGATTACTGGCATTTTAGTAACCGTAGCGATCCCGCCTGCATATCTGCTTTATCAGGATTCCCAGGCTCGGGCTCAAGTTACTGAAGCGGCTGATCTTCTGGATAGCGTAAAGGCACCTGTTTCCGCGTTTTATTCGGATAACGGCAGATGGCCTACAAAATCGGAGTTCGATACTCTTGTGAAAACACAGGCCGGAAAGTATGTCGCAGGCCTAACGCCTGCGACCCTGGCTTCCGGATTTCAGGTAACGGCAACATTTAAAAATAATGGGGTGAGCCCTGAGCTCTTGAAGGATAATGTGGGCAGAACGCTGGTTTTAGCGACCACCGATGGCGTAAAATGGATTTGCAACGACAACACTCACCCCGCTGCCGGCGTGCCCGGGCTGACAGCAGGGAGCGTACTACCTCAGCATCGTCCCCCATCTTGCAAATAGCGCCCAGGTAAATATTAACCTGGCGCATGGACGCTATTCGATTACGGGATATCGGTGGGCTATAAAATGATGTTGATTCTTATGCGTATGGTTAATCGGTACGATAGCAGGTGAGCGTACCGCAACCCGGCAATGGACCCTCTCCGTAAAGGGGGATGTGGATTATCCAAAATCGCTGAATTCGTGATGGGCAATTGACCGCGACGACCTAAAGCTTATAATCTTCAAGTACTCCCGCTAAACAGGATAACAGGATTGAAATCCTGTTGCAGCTTAGCTTATTGTATTTATCCCCCAGCGCTATGCCCGCTCGAATATTTTTATAGCAGGACAAGATAACCGGAAAGAATATATGAATGAAGGTAACGACACTATCGCACCGTATGACCAGATAGCAGCATACTTTAATCAAGTCCCCATGTGGCCCCTGGTTCTGCTGGCTGCCGCGACCGTTGTTGCGGGGATTTATGAACTATATTACCGCAAACGCCGGAATGAGGCCGCCGAGGAATTCCGTTCAGCTATTCTGCATACCCTTTCCGGCCTGTATCCCGAGCCTGTCAACTGGCCTAAAAGCATAGATACTTATCTTTGCGCCAGATTACCGGTAATGCAGGAAATTATTGATGACTTTAAGCCCAATATCCGCCAGGAGGAGATACCGGCGTACAACAGGGATTGGGAAAACTACTGCCAGTTTTGCCGGTCCGAGGTGACCGACGAGAAATGTACCGCAGCGGAGAGAGACGATCAGGGGCCGAACCCAAAAAAAACTTTTCACACGCTTGTTTCCAAACTCTTGCGTTATGGGAAGTGAGCTCTCGATAAGACTTTGTACGTACCAGCCAGAGAAATTCCAAACACGACGTGTGTCACCACTGTGATCCAGTCGCGCGCCTCTGAAAACCAAGGGAAAATGGCCGTCACGCCATACATGTTTACTGTAAATATCATCAACCCGTAGATAGAACCCGCGAGCAGGGAAAGCATCATTCCGATGCGGGAAAGCAAAAGGGCCAGAATCAGGCTGTAAACAATGGAAATCGCAAAGTGAATAACGGTCGCGATTATCATCACTTTCCAGTCGAACGTGGCCGGGGGCGGTAGAACGCCTTGCCCCAGGAGGATAGCCGCGGTGAAACGCGCATCTCTATAGAAGATGCGCGGCAACGCGTCCGTGAACACCAGCCACAGGAAAATCTGGGCCCCCGTCGCAACCACTCCCGCGACAATGCCGGAACTGATCGCCGGCCTCCAGTTCAACGGCATACGTCGCAAAAAAAAATCAGGCTTTTACCGCTCATATCCTCGCTCACATCCTTCGAACTCCCATTATTTATGTCATACGCCCAACTGAAATCTCCGGGGGCTTGCGCCCCCCATTGGAAGACAACTGCCGGGGGAGACGCTGCTGCTGATGGGGCGGGTTCATGGGTCGGCGCAGCTTCGATTTCTTCAAAACGTACTACTGAAAACGAATTCGTTCTACAATGATAGCAAAGCCGCTTTGTAGGCACAGGCGCGAAATGCCGGCGGATAATAATTATATTGTTATCCGAATACTCGTGAAAAATGAACCTGGCTGCAACTAAACGGGAAAGCCGGCAGTCCCTGGATCAGGTGCTGGCAAATTCAGACCCTAGAGATATCTCATAGCAGGATGCAATCAGCCTATCCATGCAAAGCGTCAACTTGACCCATCATTTTTTGATCGCCATGCCCGCCTTGGCAGACCCCTTCTTTTCCAAGACGCTAACATATATCTGTGAACATAGTGATCAGGGCGCCTTGGGCCTGGTGGTTAATCGGCCCATTGACCTTACTCTTAAGGACCTGCTGGATCAATTGGATATTTCTTCCGATGATCAGGCTGTAGGAGGGTTGCCAATCATGTTTGGCGGACCGATACAACTGGATCGCGGCTTCGTACTGCATCAACCTGTCGGTGACTGGCAATCCACAATGGTAGTACATGATAAGGTTGGGCTCACCACCTCACTGGATATTTTACGAGCGATAGCAAGCGGAGAAAGCCCAAAAGAATTACTCGTTGCATTGGGGTATTCGGGATGGGCGCCGGGGCAGATAGAGCATGAATTATCCCAGAATACATGGCTCACCGTGCCCGCGTCACCAAATATCATCTTCGAGTTGCCGGCTGAGGAGCGTTTGACGGCGGCGATGCGTCTGCTTGGCGTCGATTTATCAAGCCTTTCGGATGAAGTGGGGCATTCTTAATAACAGCGTTCTATTCATCGGCAATGCTCCACGACGGCAAGCGGGCTTGTCCGGCGACTCCCGACCATGAATATTGAAACCCACCTTATCGGGACGATTTTGGCTTTTGATTTTGGCGAGAGGCGCATCGGTGTGGCGGTGGGTAATCTTGAGCTGGCTTTAGCGCATCCGCTTGCTACCGTAAGCAACAAGAATACAGCGGAATGCTTCGAAAGCATCGCTCAGCTAATTGATGAGTGGCATCCAGCGCTGTTGGCAGTGGGTTTGCCAACTCATGCAGATGGTTCGGAACATGAATTCACCCGGCGGAGCCGTCGTTTCGCGCGCCGCCTTGAAGGCCGTTTTGGCATCAGGACGGTACTGGTGGATGAGCGCTATACTTCAATTGAGGCCAGCGCAGCGCTGCGGGAAGCAGGTGTAAATAAAAAGAAGCAAAAACCACTATTGGATCAGATAGCCGCTCAGCTGATATTGCAAACCTATTTTGATGGACGAAATGCAATTACCTAATGCAGAACAATTGCTGGCCGAGCTCACCGGAAGAATACGGCCCGATGTTGAAACAACCACCGCGCTCGTCGGAATCCACACGGGAGGGGTATGGCTGTCGCAACGGCTGCACCAGGATTTGAAGCTTTCGCTTCCCTTGGGTGCGCTGGATGTTTCGTTCTATCGAGACGACTTTGACCAGATTGGCCTACATCCTCAGGTTAAGCCCTCAGACATTCCATTCAAGGTGGAAGGCAGTCATATAATTTTAATAGATGACGTGCTCTATACCGGGCGCACCATACGGGCAGCTATCAATGAATTATTTGATTATGGCAGACCAGCAAGCGTTCGCCTCGCTGCCTTAATAGACCGGGGGGGGAGAGAACTCCCCATCGTCGCCCAGTATGTTGGAGCAACGCTTGACTTGCCTTCGGATAAAATGCTCGCGCTCGAAAAATCCGATAACGGAAAATTGAGCCTCAGCCTGTACGACAAACGCCGGGATAATGAATAACCCGTGAATAATCCGCAACTGAACAAGAACGGCGAATTGCAGCACCTGCTTACCACTGAGGGATTGTCCGCCGCTATTCTGCTGAATATCCTCGATACCGCCGAGTCTTTCGTCGGGGTTACGGAGCGCGATGTCAAGAAAGTGCCCTTGCTACGCGGTAAATCCATATTCAATTTATTCTTCGAACCCAGTACACGCACTCGCACCACCTTTGAAATCGCGGCCAAACGCCTGTCTGCCGATGTCGTCAATCTCAACATTGCCGTTTCCTCGCAATCCAAAGGTGAGACGCTGCTGGATACGGTGAATAATCTCTCCGCGATGCACGCCGACATGTTCGTGGTGCGGCACTCGCAAAGCGGAGCGGCGCACCTGATCGCCCGCCATGTCCGGCCCGAGATTCATGTCATCAATGCCGGAGACGGCCGACACGCGCATCCTACACAGGGGTTGCTCGATGTATTCACCATTCGCCGTTACAAGCCCGATTTTCGTAATCTTCGAGTAGCGATAGTCGGCGATATTTTGCACTCGCGCGTTGCGCGCTCTCAAATTCATGCGCTTACGACACTAGGTGTGCCGGAAGTACGAGTCATTGCACCAAAAACCCTGCTCCCTTCAAAGGTTGAACGTCTCGGCGTACATGTTTATCACGAAATGGAGCACGGGCTAAAAGATGTAGACGTGCTGATGATGTTGCGCCTGCAAAGCGAGCGCATGCTGAGTGCCCGTCTCCCCAGCACTGAAGAATACTTCAAGTATTATGGACTCACTCAAGAGAGGCTGGCGCTGGCCAAGCGTGATGCTATTGTTTTACACCCCGGCCCGATGAATCGGGGCGTCGAAATTGACTCCGCAGTTGCCGACGGCAAGCAATCGGTAATTCTGCCGCAAGTGACATTCGGCATCGCAGTACGGATGGCGGTAATGTCGATTTTGGCAGGCAATTGAAAGAGATGAAAAAGATCATCAGGAGCGGTCGTATCATAGACCCGAGGAGCGGAACTGACGCTATCATGGACGTGTTCATTGCGGCAGGCAAAATCGTCGGCCTGGGTGAAAGCCCGCATGGTTTTCATGCCAACCGGGAAATAGATGCCAGCAACATGATAGTGTGCCCCGGCCTGGTGGATTTATCGGCCAGGTTGCGCGAGCCGGGTTTCGAATATAAAGCCACCCTCGAATCCGAAATGGCTGCAGCGGTAGCCGGAGGTATCACCAGCCTGGCCTGCCCTCCCGATACTGATCCCGTACTGGATGAACCGGGGTTGGTGGAAATGCTGAAGCATCGCGCCAGAAGTCTCAATCAGGCTCATGTTTATCCTGTCGGAGCACTTACTCAAGGTTTGAAAGGTGAACGGCTGACGGAAATGGCTGAATTACGTGATGCCGGATGCGTCGCTTTCGGCCAGTCGAATATGCCGCTTCCGAACATACGTGTGATGATGCAAGCCATGCAATATGCTTCTACCTTCGGCTTCGTGGTTTGGCTCCGTCCCCAGGACATGAATCTTGCCGACGGTGGCGTGGCGCATGACGGCGAAGTGGCGACGCGATTGGGCTTGCCCCCGGTTCCTGTTTGCGCGGAAACCGTAGCGTTGGCGAATATTATTTTGATGACGAGGGAAACGGGCGCCAGGGTTCATCTATGCCGTATCTCCAGCGCGGAAGGCGTCGCCATGATTCGCGCGGCCCGGCAGCAAGGCCTGCCCATTACCTGCGATGTATCGGCTAACCATATACATCTTTCCGAAATGGATATCGGTTTCTTCAATTCGAATTGTCATCTCATTCCACCACTACGGGCTTTGGGAGATCGTGACGCGCTACGAGCCGGCCTTCTCGACGGCACGATAGATGCGATATGTTCGGATCACGCGCCAGTGGATGAAGATCACAAATTGCTACCTTTCGCCGAGGCCGAGGCCGGCGCCACAGGCATGGAATTGCTGTTGCCGCTGGCTTTGAAATGGGGGGCTGAAAAAAAAGCTCCCCTGGCCCAGGTGTTGGCGAAAATCACCGCGGAACCCGCCCGTATACTGGGTGTGGAAGCCGGTTACCTGTCTCTTGGCGCTACCGCCGATTTGTGCATTTTCGACCCCGAACAATACTGGAAGGTAGAAGCAACTGCGCTGAAAAGCCAGGGAAAGAACACCCCATTTCTCGGTATGGAACTGCCAGGCAGAGTAAAATATACCCTGATCAACGGTAACATCGTGCACGAAGGTTGAGGTTTGGAAGTTGCGCCACAACCATGCGTTGTCATTTTCGTATCTCTGCAACTGAACTGATTTCTCGACAATATGATGAATCCTCTGCTTGATTTTTCCGGACTGCCGCGCTTTGCGGATATTCGAATCGAACATATCACCCCGGCGGTAAAACAGTTGCTGGCCGATGGCCGCAACACTATTGACCGGATACGTGATGACAATGCCGTGCCGACCTGGCAGAATTTCGTGCAACCCATAACAGACGCCAATGAGCGCCTGTCTCGAGCTTGGGGGCAGGTATCACACTTGAATGCGGTGGCGAATACGCCGGAGTTGCGCGAGACCTACAACGCCAACCTGCCATTGGTCACGCAATATTATGCGGAGTTGGCGCAAGACCCCGTCCTCTTTGAGAAATTCAAACAACTCCGCAACAGCCGGGAGTTCGAGAGCATGAATCAAGCTCGAAAGAAGATAATCGAAAACGACTTACGGGACTTCCGCTTGGGTGGGGCAGAGCTACCGCCTGAGAAGAAAAAGCGATTTCTCCAAATTCAGGAAGAGCTGTCGGCGCTGGGTTCCAGATTCAATGATAACCTGCTGGATTCCACTAATAGTTTTGTATTGCATGTACAAAGCGCGGATGAGCTTTCCGGCATTCCCGACGATGCAGTGCAAGCGGCGCGGGAAATCGCGGAAAAAGATAATGCCCCGGGTTGGAAATTTACGCTGCACGCCCCATCATATATGCCCATCATGCAGTATGCCGACAACCGGGCGCTGCGCGAAACGATGTATCGTGCTTATTCTACTCGCGCCAGCGAGATAAGATCACCGGCTCCGCAAGCTGAAAACGCTGCCAATCTGGATAACACGCCGCTTATTGCGAAAATGCTTGAACTGCGCAAGGAAGAGGCGCAGCTGCTGGGATTTGATTGCTATGCCGAAGTCTCGCTTGCGACCAAAATGGCCTCAACCCCAAAACAGGTACTGGATTTCTTGAGTGAACTCGCAGCCAAGGCGAGGCCCTACGCCGAGCGCGACCTCAAGGAATTACGTCAATTTTCCGCTGAAAAAATGGGATTGCAAAATGTCGAAGCATGGGATCTGGCTTATGTAAGCGAAAAACTGCGCCTCGACCGTTATGCATTCTCTGAGCAGGAGGTGAAGCAGTATTTTCCTGAAACCAGCGTGCTACCGGGCATGTTCAAAGTGGTCGAGCATCTTTATGGCATTACCATTGCCCAGCTAAAGGCTGCCGACATTCAGCTCTGGCACGCCGATGTAAAGCTTTTCAATATCATGGGTGTTCAGGGAAATCTGATCGGCCGTTTTTATCTTGACCTCTACGCGCGCCCAGGCAAGCGAGGCGGAGGATGGATGGATGACGCTATCAGCCGCCGCCGTATCGGCGGTAATGAAGTGCAAGGGGAAGAAAGCATTCAGGTACCGGTCGCATACCTTAACTGCAATTTCTCTGCACCCGTTCATCTCGATGGACAAACTCGTCCCGCCTTGTTCACCCACGACGAGGTGATTACGCTATTTCATGAATTTGGGCATGGCCTGCACCATCTGCTTACGCAGGTGGAAGACTTGGGCGTGTCGGGCATTCATGGGGTGGAATGGGATGCGGTGGAACTACCCAGCCAGTTCATGGAAAATTTCTGCTGGGAATGGGAAGTCCTGCGTGACATGACCAGGCGCGTTGACTCGTTGCCGCGAAGCGGCAGTCTGCAGGAGCCGGCGAGCAGCGATCAATCTCTTCCGCGCGATTTGTTCGAGAAGATGCTGGCAGCGAAGAATTTCCAGAGCGGCTTGCAAATGCTTCGCCAGATAGAATTTGCGCTATTCGATATGCACCTTCATGCTGATTTCCGCCCCGGTGGAGAAAAAACAGCGCAGCAATTACTGGACGAGATCCGTAAGCAGGTTGCGGTAATTATCCCTCCTGAATTCAATCGGTTTCCCAATAGCTTTTCACATATTTTCGGTGGAGGCTACGCTGCCGGCTATTACAGCTACAAGTGGGCGGAAGTGTTATCTGCCGATGCGTATAGTCTTTTTGAAGAAAGTCCTTCCGGGGTTGTAGTCAATCCCGAAACCGGCGCCCGCTTCTGGAATGAAATTCTTGCAGTGGGCGGAAGCCGGGCCGCGCTGGAATCATTTATCGCATTCCGCGGGCGTAAGCCAAAAATAGATGCCTTGTTGCGCCACCACGGAATGGCGCCTGCGTGAAAAATATACGGGAAAGGCTCGACCGCGCAGAAACATTCGGCAATCTTTGAGCCTGGAGGAAATTTGGGTGCGGCGGGACTAACTTGAAGGAGTTACAACGGGTGGCCAAGCATTTCTGATATCGTTATCCGCTAAATGGCTCCTGTTGTTCCGAGTTTCCTGCCGGTTTTGCGATTCATTTTGATCAGCCGATTATTCTTGCAACAACGTCTCTCCAACGCTAGTATAGAACTCGGGCAAGTCACTCATACTCTTCTGTCCTATAATAAGTCTTCAATAAGGACTTGTAATCCGGGAAGGAGGGCATGCTACATATCCATTTTGCAGCCCTTCAGCCAGGTAAATCAGCTAGATCAACCGGGCTCGGGGACAGCCCGTAAAAATAGCTTATGGGAATTCTTGACGTCGCTGGACAATAGGAGAAAAAAAGATGAAACATGTTACATGGGGGGTCGTTACGGCTGCGGTACTGGCTATGGTGTTTGGAGGTTGTGCGCAGGTGCCGCCATCGCCCCAGGTTCAAAAATACTCGGATAGCGAGTTGCCCGTGCCTGCGGACTATAAGAGCTGGCCAAAGTTTTTATCTGATGTGCAGCGAGCCGACGTCAAACAAGTCCGCGAAATCTATATCAACCCCGTCGGACATAGCGCCAAAATGGGTGATGAATTTCCTAATGGGACCATTTCCGTGATGGAGATTTACAAGGTTAGGGAAGCTGCCGACGGTACCCCTCTGAAGGGCGCGGATGGTAAATTTGTCAAGGGTGAGCTGTCAAAAATAGGCGTGATGGGCAAGGGCGCGGGCTGGGGTGAAAGTGTGACGCCTCCGGAACTCAGAAACGGCGATTGGGTATATTCCATGTACATGGCTGATGCCAAAACGAAAGCGCCGGACGATACGGCAACCTGTCGCGCATGCCATCTACCGCTCACGGATAAAGACTACATTTTCCGCTACGACGAATATTTTCAGAAACGCGTAAAATAGTCGTGCCTGCAAAACTTCATCTTTAACAAACGGCCATCATTAATCGATGGCTATCTTCATTTTTTTTGCCCGCGGCATTGCAGACGTTCATGGCATTACCCCGGCGCGCCCATCTGCTTTCATGTGCCCCAATCATCGGCTCCACCGCATTACTATAACCCGATAATCCGGTCCACGTATGCTTCATGGGGCATCTCTACAAGACAACATTTTCAGCGCTCGGAAGCGGCCTTGGTCGGACCTTTGGAAGGATAGCGCTGTACCGAGCGGCGAAACATGTGAAGAGGCGAATATTCCATGAGTTGCGCAAATACCAATTTGCCTGAATGCATAATGGGAAATCGCAGAGGGAAAATTACAGCTTTCCAAAAAACTCATGTTGAAACGGTGACACCCTTATATACGGCGTTTCCTGTTGGCAATCAATTTGTTATTTAACCGTCCGAGCTGAATTGCCCGACACTACTGACTCCGGATCTCCATTCGGGCATCAACTCATGCTGAGCCAGTCGCCAACATTGCATTAGTCCTGTGCGTTGCGTAGTATTCATTTCAAGCCATTCGAGGCCAACGAAATCCTTGGAAACTTCATCTTGCCAGTAATGGTCGCCCTTTCTCTATCCCATTCGCCGCTAATTTCCCTCAGGCGGCGAGTTTCGCAAGAAGCTCTACAGGAAGAAGAATATGAGCAAAATTTGGTTTGTAAAACGGCAAGAATGCCCAGCATGCGCTTCAGGTAGCTTCAGAACGATATACCAATGCCAATATGACAGATCTCCAATAGCAGATTATTTGGTAGATTTTTATTCGCCACAAGGCATGGTTGAATTTGAGTATCTCGAAGGAGCTGCTTACGTTCTGTCCGAATGCGATGTCTGCGGTTTGATTTTTCAAAGAGATATTCCAAACGATTTTCTGATGGAAAGACTGTATGAACATTGGATAAATCCCCAAAAAGTATTTAGCCACCACTTGAAGAATCGCGGACTTGAATACTATTCACGCCATGCCCAGGAAATTATGCACATTATTGCGTATTTCCGAAAAAATCCTACATCCTTGAATTTTCTCGATTTTGGTATGGGGTGGGGCGAATGGGCGCTGATGGCGAAGGCTTTTGGATGTAATTCATTTGGTTCAGAATTATCTACCGAACGAATACAACACGCGAAGTTAAATGGGATCAGGATTATAAATTGGGGCGAGATTCCTCAATATCGCTTCGATTTCATTAACACTGAGCAGGTATTTGAACACATACCAGAACCTTTACAGACATTACGCCATTTAAGCAGCAGCCTAAAAACAGATGGAATTCTGAAGATTAGCGTCCCCTATGCACCTGATATAGAGCAAAGATTAAAAGTCATGGACTGGAAATCAGAAATAGGCTCAAAAAATTCTCTTATGCCTGTTGCTCCTCTCGAGCATATTAATCTTTTTAGAAAGCAGTCATTCTCCAAGATGGCAATTCAAGCAGGATTAGAAGAATTACTGATCCCCAAAAAAATACAATATCAATATTTAACCGACTGGGGTGGAGCGAAGAAAATTTTGAAGAGTATGCTCCGTCCGTTTTACAGAAATATTCTAAAAAAAGGGAACTATATTTTTTTCAGAAAGTGTAGATAAAAATAACAAGCGCTAATTTTTTGGAATAACCCTCCGCTCGTAGATTACGACCGGAGGGTCTGGATGTGCCGTGACCCCTTACTACGCGCCCAAGCGCAACGCGCCATGCGCGTGAGGCTACTGATTTGGGGCCACGTCCGCGTATCGAATGCCCATTAACTGAGCTTGCCGTGACATTGTTTATACTTTTTCCCTGATCCGCAAGGGCATGGATCATTGCGCCCGATCTTCTCCCCTTGGCGCACGAATGGCTGATGCTTCTCCGGATGATCCTCGGCGTCGCGATTCGGCTCACCGCCTTCGAAAGATCCCTCTTCACCCAGCGCTTCTTCGAAAGCCGCGTGGTGATACTGTACGTTTATAGGTGAGCGTTGTGTTTCCGCCACGGCTTCCACCTGCTGCTCACTTCTTATCTGCACGGTCATGAGCGTCTTGGTAACTTCCGCCTTGATCCCCTCAAGCATGGAAGTGAATAGTTCAAAAGCCTCCCGCTTATACTCCTGTTTAGGGTTTTTCTGTGCGTATCCTCGAAGATGGATACCCTGACGCAGGTGATCCAGCGCCGAGAGATGCTCCCGCCAATGGATATCGAGACTTTGCAGCATAACGGCACGCTCGTACTGATGCATGACATTCGCGCCAACCTGGTCGACCTTTCCTGAATAATATTCTTGCGCTGCTGCACTGATCCGCTGATGCATGTTTTCGTCATGCAGGTCGGGCTCCTTCTCCAGCCACTCCTGTAATGGCAATGCCAATTGATACTCGGCCGCCAAGGCCTTCTCCAGCCCTGGAATGTCCCATTCCTCCTCTACACTTTGCGTCGGGATATAAAGTGCGACCAGACTGCGCAACACGTCGTCGCGCATTGCCGTAATCGTTTCCGAGATATCTTGCGACTCCAGAAGTTCACCACGTTGCTCATAGATTACCTTGCGCTGATCGTTGGCGACATCGTCGTATTCCAGCAACTGCTTTCGTATGTCGAAATTGCGGGCTTCCACCTTGCGCTGGGCGTTTTCAATCGCGCGAGTGACCCAGGGATGCTCAATGGCCTCACCTTCCGGCATGTTAAGCCGCTGCATGATGCTTGCTACCCGATCAGATGCAAAGATACGCAGAAGTGGATCTTCCAGCGAGAGATAAAAACGGCTGGAACCCGGATCGCCCTGGCGGCCCGAACGGCCCCGCAACTGATTATCCACGCGGCGAGATTCATGCCGCTCTGTGCCGATAATATGTAATCCGCCTTGTTTCAGCACCTCATCATGAAGAAGTTGCCATTGCTGCTGCAATTGCCCGACTCGCTCGATCTTTTCCGGTTCGCTCATGCTTTCGTCGGCACGAACCCGCTCAAGTTCAGGTTCAGGATTGCCGCCAAGTACGATATCGGTTCCGCGACCCGCCATATTCGTGGCGATCGTGATCATTTCGGGACGTCCGGCCTGGATGACGATCTCAGCTTCTCTTGCGTGCTGCTTGGCATTCAATACCTGGTGCGGCAACTTCTCGCGGGTCAATAACCCGGAAAGCTCCTCATTGTTTTCAATAGAGGTCGTTCCGACGAGAACGGGCTGTCCCCTCTTATGACAATCCCTGATATCTTCAATGATAGCGCGATTCTTTTCTCCCATGGTGCGGAATACCTGATCCATGCGGTCATTGCGGATCATGGGGCGATGGGTTGGAATGATGACTGTTTCCAGCCCGTAGATTTGCTGAAACTCGAAAGCCTCGGTATCCGCCGTGCCCGTCATGCCGGCCAGCCTCTGATACATGCGGAAATAGTTTTGAAAAGTGATCGAGGCAAGTGTCTGGTTCTCCTTCTGGATCGAAACACCTTCCTTTGCTTCCACCGCCTGATGCAATCCTTCCGACCAGCGCCTGCCAGACATGAGCCGCCCGGTGAACTCGTCGACGATGACCACCTCGCCATCCTGTATCACGTAGTGCTGGTCAAGATGAAATAACGCGTGTGCACGCAGGCCAGCGTATAAATGGTGGACGAGATTGATGTTGGCCGGATCGTAGAGACTGGTTCCAGGAGGCAGCAACCCAGCATCGGCAAGCAAGTTTTCCGCGTGCTCGAAACCTTCCTCGCTCAACAGAACCTGCTGGGCTTTTTCGTCTACGCTGAAGTCACCCGCACTTTTTTCGGTTTCCTGGCGAACCAGTTTCGGAATCAGCGCGTTCATACGCACATAAACTTCGGTGTTGCCTTCGGCCTGACCGGAGATAATCAACGGCGTGCGCGCCTCATCGATCAAGATGGAATCGACTTCGTCAACGATGGCATAATTAAGTACGCGTTGCACCCGCTCGACAGGGTGGTTCACCATGTTATCGCGCAGGTAATCGAAACCGAATTCATTATTGGTGCCGTAGGTTATGTCTGCCGCATAAGCGGACTGCTTTTCACCGTGATCCATCTGTGAAAGGATTACGCCTACGCTGATACCGAGGAATTGATAAAGATGCCCCATCCACTCCGCATCCCGTTTGGCAAGATAGTCATTCACGGTAACGAGGTGAACGCCCTTGCCAGCCAGTGCATTGAGATAAGCGGGCAAGGTCGCCATCAGCGTTTTACCCTCGCCTGTTCGCATCTCGGCAATCTTGCCGCTATGCAGCACCATGCCCCCGATCAATTGAACGTCGAAATGACGCATCCCGAGCACCCGTTTGCCAGTTTCACGTACCACGGCGAATACCTCGGGCAGTAAAGCGTCAAGGGTTGTCCCGTCGGCAATGCGCTGCCTGAATTCTTCGGTTTTTGCACGCAGTTCGGCGTCGGTAAGCGCCGCAATCCTGGTTTCCAGTGCGTTAATCGTCGCCACCGTCTGGAAATACTGTTTGATCAGCCTATCGTTACGGCTCCCGAAAACTTTCTTGAGCAGATTGTTCAGCATGAAATCTCAAAAATTCTGTTAGCGACTATCCAAAAAATAAGGGGTGAGGTTTTTGGCCTCACCCCCACCCGCAGAGTATTGACCCGGCTCAACCGGGCATCTTCAAGAATCGTGACGGGTTTTGCGGCGAGCCCTTGTGCCGGACTTCAAAATGCAGATGAGGACCGGTAGAACGACCAGTGCTGCCTACTTCCGCGATCTTCTGCCCGCGCACCACGACTTGGCCCAGCCTGACCAAGCGCTTGGAAGCATGAGCATAACGGCTGACGAAATCATTGCCGTGGTCAACATCGACCATATTACCATATTCGGGATGAAAATCGGAATACACTACCACGCCGCCCGCCGCAGCCACGATGGGCGTACCTGTTGCAGCCGAGAAATCAACCCCTTCATGAAAAATGCGTCTTCCCGTAAAAGGATCTATACGCACCCCGAAACCCGAGGAGTACCATTTTGTGTTCACAGGCATCACGGACGGAAGCATTTTCTTCTTGAGCCTGTCTTGCATCAACAATGAATCCAGTGCGCCAAGCTTGTCGCTACGGTCATCCAATGCGAGCGACAGTTCCTGGATCTTACTGTTGAACTCTGCAAATGACATATCCTCGGATGGCAGCGTCGATACGGTTCCTCCCTGACCGGGATTCTGATTAAACCGAAATTCCTGAGGCTTGATACCCGATAATTCCGCCAGACGAGCGCCCACGGAATCCAGCCGCAGCAGCTGTGCCTGCATCTGACCCATTCTGACTGCCATGGCATTGAGGCTATCGCGCAAGTACGACTGGTTTTTTTTATGTTCCTCCTGCTGTACACTCGAAACGAGCGATCTCAGGGAAGGACTGTCGATCTTGTCAGCATACCGAAGAGAAAGATAATTCAACCCCATCGCAAACAATACAGAAGCTAAAACTCCTCCCCCTGCCAGAAGTACAAGATGCACGCCGGTCAGGGTCAAGGTTCTCGGTTTTTTTAAATTATTGGAAATTAGAATAATATGCATCTCATTCCCTAAATTACTCTTTAGCTATGACCGTCCACAAGATAAATTTCTACCTTGGAACCCTAAGGCTGACGCCCAAGCATCAGCGATTATTCAGCTACATGGACGAGTTAACCGCGATGCAACAGGCATTCTCGAAAATCGTTCCGCACCAACTGGTTCGACACTGCACGCTAGGCGGATTCTTTGAAGGAAACCTGACGATATGTGCAGGTAACGGTGCAATTGCGGCAAAACTCAGACAGACGTTGCCGTCATTATTATTAAAATTTCAAGCGATGGGCTATGAGGTTACTGCAATTCGACTTGCTGTGCAAGCAGATTACCGTAATATTCGTAAGGGTGATTTACCCGGTAAAAAAATGCGGATAGGCCGGGCTGGCATGGAAAGGCTGAGTGAATTGGCCGAAGGATTGCCACCATCGCCTCTAAAAACCGCAGTCGAATCGCTGCTGGAAAAACAGCGAATGGAAGGCGAGAAGAACGGCTACGGCTCGGATATTATCTAAAATCCCGGCAATGGTGGGGAGATCGATGGATTCCTGGATGGATTCGTATAACGCATGCGTAGGCGATAGCGTGCCTTGTGCGAAAATTTCGCGCTCTGCGGATGAGTAATGACAAACTTGCCACGGAACGCGAAGGCCGCTGAGTCTTCCGTGCTATCGGCTCAAGCTCCGCTGGCGATCACAGCGATCGCGAACCAGCCTCAGCTCATGAGGCCTATCCGGGCGAACAAATATTTTATTTATTCATAAGCAATGCTAATCCGCTTGCTTCCTCAAGAACGCGGGAATATCAAGGACGTCCACTCCCGATTGTTTCATGGCCTCGATGGTGGCATCGCGCCGTCTATTCGTACGTAACGCGGCCGGGGCATCCAGATCCTTCCAGTTGATACCATCCGCCGAGAGGGCATTATCTGTCCCGGTGCGCGTGTGGATCACGCTTAGCGGTTTAGGTTGTATGCGGTTAACGACACCGCCCAGCCCTGTGGCAACCATGGTCACCCGGAGATTTTCTTCCATATTTTCATCGATGACGGTGCCGACTATCACGGTGGCGTCTTCCGCCGTAAAGTCTTTGATCGTATTCATCACCTCGTGCACCTCGCGCATCTTCATGGCTGAGCTAGCGGTAATGTTCACCAATATTCCTCGCGCACCGGAAAGGTTCACATCCTCCAGCAGGGGACTGGCGACAGCCTGTTCCGCCGCTGCGCGCGCGCGGTCCGCCCCTGAGGCAAACGCCGAACCCATCATTGCCATGCCCATTTCCGACATCACCGTTTTTACATCGGCAAAATCGACGTTGACAAGGCCCGGGCAATTGATAACTTCCGCGATGCCGGCCACGGCGCCGTACAGTACGTTGTTGGCAGCCTTGAACGCATCAAGCATGCTCACGTCTTCGCCTAAAACCAGCATCAGCTTATCGTTGGGAATTACGATCAGCGAATCGACATATTGTGACAACGCTTCCATTCCTGCCTGAGCTGCTTTAAGCCGCCTGCCCTCGAACGAAAAGGGCTTGGTAACCACTGCTACGGTAAGGATTCCCATTTCCTTGGCCACTTGCGCCACCACGGGCGCAGCGCCGGTTCCGGTACCGCCGCCCATTCCCGCGGTAATAAATAGCATGTCCGCGCCTTCGATTAATTCGGCGATCCGGTCGCGGTCTTCCAACGCTGCGTTACGTCCGATTTCAGGATCTGCGCCAGCGCCCAGTCCCTTTGTGATCGCTGATCCCATTTGCAGCAGAGTACGTGCCTGATTACGCTTCAATGCCTGGGCATCGGTGTTGGCACAAATGAATTCGACGCCTTGCACGCCGTTCAGGATCATGTGATCCACGGCGTTACCGCCGCAACCGCCCACGCCAATGACCTTGATGACGGCTTCCTGTGTTTCTGTATCCATGATTTCGAACATTACGCTCTCCTTTAGGAATTGTATCAACTGAACAGTATTTGTTATTTAAGTCTTTCCGCTTTTGAACGCTGCTGCCAGCCGCCCCTTCGCTGTCGAAAAGAGACCTCCCCCATTTTTGGGGTCTTCGGATAGGAGGCCCTCAAAAATTGACTTGAAACCAACTTCTCATCCTTTCCAGAATTCGCTTGAACGAGTTGCCCTGCAACCGGGTGTGCTGGTGTCGCTGGAGATGTTCCATGCCGGCCAGTATCAAGCCAATGCCGGTAGAGCACCGCGGCGTAAGCACCACTTCTTCCAGGCTGCCGTGATAGTGCGGAAGGCCTAGCCGTACAGGCATATGGAATATCTCTTCGCCGAGCTCCACCATACCTTGAAGGGAGCTGCTGCCGCCGGTAATGACGATCCCGGACGACAGCAGTTCCTCGAAGCCACTGCGGCGCAGTTCAGCCTGCACCAGCGAATAAAGCTCTTCCACACGGGGCTCGATGACTTCTGCCAGTGTTTGCCTGGAAAGCTGGCGTGTTCCACGGTCGCCCACGCCCGCCACTTCCACCATTTCATGCGGGTCAGCCATACCGCGCAAGGCGCAACCGTAGCGGCACTTGATGTCTTCGGCATCCTTGGTAGGGGTGCGGAGCGCCATCGCAATATCATTCGTGATCTGGTCTCCGGCAATTGGAATCACCGCGGTATGGCGAATGGCGCCATGTGTGAATACCGCGATGTCGGTTGTACCCCCGCCGATATCCACCAGGCAGACGCCCAGATCTTTTTCGTCTTCCGATAGCACGGCCATGGCCGAGGCCAGCGGTTGCAGCACCAGGTCACGCACCTCCAGCCCGCAGCGCCGCACACACTTCATGATATTCTGTGCCGCGGATACCGCCCCGGTCACGATATGCACTCTGACCTCCAGCCGTATACCGCTCATGCCGATGGGCTCGCGCACATCCTCCTGGCCATCTATGATGAACTCCTGATTGAGTACGTGGAGAACTTGCTGGTCGTTAAGGATATTCACTGCCTTCGCGGTTTCCATCACACGTTCCACATCCAGTCGCGACACTTCCTTATCCTTGATGGCCACCATCCCATGCGAATTGAAACTTTTGATATGGCTACCGGCAATGCCGGTATAAACTTCCCGAATCCTGCAGTCGGCCATCAACTCGGCTTCTTCCAATGCCCGCTGAATCGCGTTGACGGTGGTCTCGATGTTCACTACGACCCCTTTCTTCAGGCCCCGTGAAGGATGACTGCCCATACCGATAACTTCATACCCGCCTTCGGGTTTCACCTCTGCGACAATAGCCACAATCTTCGATGTGCCGATATCGAGCCCCACAATCAGATTTTTTGTTTCGTTGCTTCTATTCATCTATCTTAAAAGCCCTAAATCTGCCAGCATTTCCATCAAATCAAATCCATTTTGTTTCAGCATCGCACCACGTGCTTAGCGGACAGCAAAGCCGCTCGGATAACGCAGGTCAACGTAAGTCAATTGCCGATCTAACCGGGCAATGGTGGTGTCGTGCACCTGCACGTAACGCTCCAGCCGCACCCCCATTTGCTCGCGTCCGAGCGCCAGTACGGTCCCATTCACGAGTTGCCCTGCGGCCGTATGTGCTGGTGTCGCTGGAGCTGTTCCATGCCGGCCAGTATCAAGCCAATGCCGGTAGAAGAGCATCGCGGCGTAAGCACCACTTCTTCCAGGCTGCCGCGATAGTGCGGAAGGCCTAGCCGTACCGGCATATGGAATATCTCTTCGCCGAGCTCGACCATACCTTGAAGGGAGCTGCTGCCGCCGGTAATGACGATACCGGATGACAGCAGTTCCTCGAAGCCACTGCGGCGCAGCTCAGCCTGTACCAGCGAATAGAGCTCTTCCACGCGAGGCTCGATGACTTCCGCTAGTGTTTGCCTGGAAAGCTGGCGTGCTCCACGGTCGCCTACGCCTGTCACTTCCACCATTTCGTGCGGGTCGGCCATACCGCGCAAGGCGCAACCGTAGCGGCACTTGATGTCTTCGGCATCCTTCGTAGGGGTGCGGAGTGCCATCGCGATATCATTCGTGATCTGGTCTCCGGCAATCGGAATCACCGCGGTATGGCGAATGGCGCCGTGTGTGAATACCGCGATGTCGGTTGTACCCCCGCCGATATCCACCAGGCAGACGCCCAAATCTTTTTCGTCTTCCGACAGGACCGCCATGGCCGAGGCCAGGGGCTGCAACACCAGATCACGCACCTCCAACCCGCAGCGCCGCACGCACTTCATGATATTCTGTGCCGCGGATACCGCACCGGTGACGATGTGCACTCTGACTTCCAGCCGTATGCCACTCATACCGATGGGCTCGCGCACGTCCTCCTGCCCATCTATGATGAATTCCTGGTTGAGTACATGTAGAACCTGCTGGTCGTTAAGGATATTCACTGCCTTGGCGGTTTCCATTACACGTTCCACGTCGAGCCGCGACACTTCCTTGTCCTTGATAGCCACCATCCCGTGCGAATTGAAACTCTTGATGTGACTACCGGCAATGCCGGTATAAACCTCCCGAATCCTGCAGTCGGCCATCAATTCCGCTTCTTCCAGCGCACGCTGAATCGCATTGACCGTGGTCTCGATGTTCACTACGACCCCTTTCTTCAGACCCCGTGAGGGATGGCTGCCCATGCCGATAACTTCATATCCGCCTTCGGGTTTCACCTCTGCGACAATAGCCACGATTTTCGATGTGCCGATATCGAGCCCCACGATCAGATTTTTTGTTTCGTTGCTTCTATTCATCTATCTTACTAGCCCTAAATCTGCCGGCATTTCCATCAAATCAAATCTATTTTGTTTCAACGTCGCAGCGCTTGCTTAGCGAACAGCAAAACCGCTCGGATAACGCAGGTCAACGTAAGTCAATTGCTGATTTAATTGCACCGTGCTGTGGTCGTGCACCTGTACGTAACGCTTCAGCCGCACGCCCACCTGCTCGCGCCCGAGCTCCAGTATGGTCCCGTTGTCCAGGTGAACCCGCCAGGCCCGACGGTCGGAAAGGCT
Organism: Nitrosospira sp. Nsp18; assembly: GCF_900103145.1. NCBI lineage: Bacteria > Pseudomonadati > Pseudomonadota > Betaproteobacteria > Nitrosomonadales > Nitrosomonadaceae > Nitrosospira > Nitrosospira sp. Nsp18. The sequence continues at coordinate 60,142 of NZ_FMWY01000010.1, forward strand.
CATCCGTGCGATGTTCTGATGCAGCGGCTGCAGCATTTTTTTAAACACCGTGTACTGTCTGGCCATTTCGTTTGAGCTTTCCTCCGGGCCTTCGAATTCAGGCAATGGTTCATCGGACGCAGCATTGAATATTTCCCCTTGAAAATTGACCAGTGCGCTGCTACCCCAGCGCGCCAGGGCTATATGTTCCTCTAGCGTTACCTCCAGGCCATGCGGCCAGATGCGGCGCACACTGGCGGTCCGTACCCAAGGCAGCTTGACGAAAGCTTTACGGGTCGCTTCCAGATCAACTGTAAAAAAATTTCCCGCGACAGCGTTGCGGACTACCCCATCGATCTGTTCTCGCGTCACGTGCTTCAGGCCGCCGTCATTGCCGCCAAGGCTCACCTCCTTCAACGGAAACAAGGGCGAATTGATCGTCAATTGAGTGATCAGGTAACTCACTATCAGCGCAGCCAGCGCAAACAGCCAATTCGCCAGCGAGGTGAGCGCCTGATGGTTATCCCACATGGGCCAGTTCCAGTATCCGCAGGACCAGATCGTCAAATGAAATTCCGACGGCTTTCGCTGCCATGGGTACAAGGCTGTGTGCGGTCATCCCAGGCGATGTGTTGGTTTCAAGAAAATATAGCTGGTGCGATGCATCCAGAATGGCGTCTACCCTTCCCCATCCCTCACAACCCAGAATCTTGTGTGCTTGCAATGCCTGTGCCTGAATCGCCTCCTCCTGAGCAGCGGATAAGCCGCTCGGGCAAAAATACCGGGTAGTATCGGACATATACTTGGCCTCATAATCGTACAAGCCGCTTTCCGCCTGAATGCGGACCAAGGGTAACGTCATCTCTCCGAGGATAGCGATGGTAAGCTCCATGCCTTCGATAAATTGCTCCGCCAGCACAGTAGTATCGTGCTCCGCCGCCAGCTGCAGTGCTGCCGGCAAGTCCGTTGCCTTGATCACCTTGCTCAAGCCGAGGGTCGACCCTTCTCGCGATGGCTTGACAATCAGCGGCAGCCCGAGCTCTCTGGAAACCAGATCAAAATCTGTTTGTTCATTAAGCACGACATAGCGGGGCGTGTTGATTCCAGCAGCTTGCCAAAGCAATTTGGTGCGCCATTTATCCATCGCCAACGCGCTCGCCAGGACACCGCTACCGGTATAAGGCAATCCCATCAGCTCCAGCGCGCCTTGGACGGTACCGTCTTCGCCGTAGCGCCCATGCAGGGCAATATGGACCCGGCTGAACCCCTGGTGCAGAAGCGCCTCCATTGGCTGTTCGGAGGGATCAAACGGATGTGCGTCAACACCTTGGCGCCGTAATGCCTCCAGCACGGCTTTGCCGCTCTGGAGCGAAATCTCGCGTTCAGCGGAACGGCCGCCCAGAAGAACAGCAACTTTCCCAAAATTATGGTTACTCACCATTTTGATCTTCCTTGACAGAATAATGAGTCGCGAAATCGGGAATCCCGCTGCGTTCGCTTACAGCACCGATAATTCGTACTTCTTGCACCAGCTCGACGCCAGTCTGCTCTTTTACCGTGTTACGCACCCGGTCTATCACCGCTTCGATATCCGCCGCTACGGCAGTGCCGGTGTTTACGATGAAGTTTGCGTGCGTCGACGAAACCATCGCGCCCCCAATACGAAAACCTTTCAGTCCGCATGACTCGATCAGTCGCGCGGCCCAGTCGCCCGGTGGATTACGAAACACTGATCCGGCATTGGGCAGATTCAAAGGCTGGCTATTGATTCGTCTTGTCAGTAATTCCTTGATCTTTTGCCGCGATACTGCCTCTTTCTCTGCCGACAATTGGAACCAGCCGCCTGTGAACCATTCCTCATCCGGGAAACTCCCCGATTTGTGCTCGCCCTGTTCCCCATCATTAATCCCAGGCTTCATGGCAACGTGCCGATAACTGATCTCGTAGTCTCCAGGCAGGCGTGCTTGCAATCGCCCGGCACGACCCAGTGTTTGAACCTTGTATACAATTTCCCAGGTCTCGGCACCGTAGCACCCAGCATTCATCGCCATCGCCCCGCCGACAGTACCGGGTATACCGGCTAAAAACTCTGCGCCGGCCAAACTGTGCAAGGCTGCAAACCGCGCCACTTTTGCGCAGGCTACGCCCGCGCCGGCGTATATCAGTGGGTCGCCTTTATCCCGCTGCTCCAGCCGCAGGTCGTTAAGCCGGCCATGCAACACCACTACGGTTCCCCGCACTCCTCCATCACGCACCAGAAGATTGCTGCCGAGCCCTATCACATGCACTGGCTCATCCTGCGGCAAGCCGCGCAAGAACTGCGCGAGATCAGCCAGATCTGCCGGCAGATACACGCGCTCCGCCACGCCCCCGGTACGCCATGAAGTATATTTTTTCATTGGCTGATTCACGCGCATCTCGCCCCGAAGTGCACTGGAGCCATGGTTCAAATTAATTTCCGACATATCCATTCGTGAAACCTGCGCATATTCATGTGCGACGAAAAGTGGCCTGATTTTTATCCTTCTCCTTCCACCGCCAGGTCGGCCTCCTGCTCAGCCGTCCATTGGTTCCTTGCAAGGTCAGGGGCCACCCTGCCCACCGATCCCGCTCCCATCACGAGTATCACGTCATTGTCCTGCACCACGCTATGAATGGCGGAAGGCAGCTCGTCCACGGCCTCGATAAAAATCGGTTCCACCTTGCCTAGGACCCTCAACGCGCGCGCGAGCGACTTGCTATCCGCCGCTATGAGCGCGGCTTCGCCCGCAGGATAGACTTCTGTCAACAGCAGCACATCGACGGTCGATAACACTTTAACGAAATCCTCGAACAGATCGCGCGTGCGCGTATAGCGGTGCGGCTGAAACGCCAGCACCAGCCTGCGGCCAGGAAATGCGCCGCGCGCAGCCGCGATGGTGGCTGCCATCTCGACGGGATGATGACCATAGTCGTCGACAAGCGTAAAGCTGCCGGCCCCCGCGTTTCCGTTGCCGGTCAGTTTGATTTCGCCATAACGTTGAAAACGCCGGTCTACGCCCCTGAAGCCGGCCAATGCCCCGATTATGGCAGCGTCCGGCAAACCCACTTCATTGCATACCGCGATTGCTGCAAGCGCATTCTGCACGTTATGCAATCCTGGGAGGTTAAGCATGCATTTGAGCTTGCGCGTCTTGCCGTTTGTTCCTACGAGCGCGGTAAAATGCATCCGACCTTCACTATGGCGGATATCGGAAGCACGAACTTGTGCGTTATCCGATAAGCCGTAAGTTGTAATGGGCTTGGTAATGGCAGCCATGATTTCGCGCACGCTTGCGTCATCCACGCACAATACCGCCATACCGTAAAAAGGCAGGTGTTCGATAAATTCCACGAATGCCTGCTTGAGCTTGTTGAAATCGTGACCGTAAGTCTCCATGTGATCGACATCTATATTGGTCACCACCGCCAGCACAGGCTGCAAATAAAGAAAGGAGGCATCGGATTCGTCGGCCTCGACCACGATGAATTCACCACGGCCCAGCTTCGCGTGGGACCCTGCCGCTTCCAGCCTGCCGCCGATAACGAATGTCGGGTCCATGCCCGCTTCGGCAAAAATGCTGGCAATCAGGCTGGTGGTAGTGGTCTTTCCATGGGTGCCCGCAATCGCGATCCCCTGGCGTAATCTCAGCAATTCCGCCAGCATGATGGCACGAGGAACCACCGGTACATTACTTTCTCGCGCTGCCAGAACTTCCGGGTTGTCCGCCATTATTGCCGTCGAAGTCACCACCGCATCAGCGGATGCCACATGACTTCTCGCATGGCCGACATGAACGACGGCACCCAGTTTTCTCAGGCGCCGAGTGGTTGCGCTGGCGGACAAATCCGAGCCGCTCACCTGATACCCCAGATTAAGCAACACTTCAGCGATTCCGCTCATACCCGAACCGCCGATGCCCACAAAATGGACATGCTTGACCTTATGCCTCATGATGGAAATACAGTAGTTTTATTCATTTCCTGACGCTTTCATTTTTGTGCTTTTATCATTCCCATGCATGCTTCCGCCACTAATCTGGTCGCATCCGGGTTTGCCAGTTCACGGGCTTTCATGGCCATTTCCATGAGTTTTTCGCGGCTGAATCCCATCAATAATTCGGCCAGGCCTTGCGGCGTCAAATCATCTTGCGGCACCAATACCGCCGCATTCCTGTCACTCAGAAATTTCGCATTGCATGTCTGATGATCGTCCACCGCGTAAGGAAATGGCACCAGAATGCTTGCAACACCCGCCGCACTCAATTCAGCGATAGTAAGCGCCCCGGCACGACAGATCACCAGGTCGCTATCGGCGTAGCGGACCGACATGTCGTCAATGAATGTGACCAACTCACCCTCCACCTCCGCCTCGGCATAGTTTTTTTTTAGCCCGTCCAGATGCCTTGCACCTGCCTGGTGCGTTACCAGCGGGCGCAACTTCTCGGGAATCCGCTTCAACGCCTGTGGCACGACACTATTCAGCGCTTGCGCACCCAGGCTGCCGCCAACCACCAGTAACTTCATTGGCCCGTCGCGCATGGCGTATCTTTTTTCCGGCGCTTCCAGCCGGCTAATTTCTTTACGAACAGGATTACCGAAAAATGCTACTTTTTTGCTTTTTTTGATCGCATCCGGAAAACCCAGCAGCACTCTGTCAGCAAGTTTCGCCAATATCCTGTTAGCGAGGCCGGGAATGGAATTCTGTTCGTGTATCAGCAGTGGCTTATCCAGCAATGAGGCCATCATGCCGCCGGGAAAGGCCGGATAGCCGCCCATACCCAGCACTACGTCCGGGCGCACCCGAAGTATCACTTTGGCGCTTTGCCAAAATGCGATCAACAGGCGCAGCGGTAACGTCAGCCAGGTTCGGACGCTCTTCCCGCGAAGGCCCGAAAAACGAATAGTTTCCAGGTGATACCCTTGCCGCGGCGCCAGCGTGGTTTCCATTCCACCTTCGGTTCCCAGCCACACCACACGCCATCCCGCGGTCTTCATATGCTCCGCGACCGCCAACCCTGGAAATACATGTCCGCCCGTTCCGCCGGCCATAATAAGAATGGTATGGATCAAGTCAGCTCCCGTTATCAGGAACCGCTCCATAAGCCCATGCTGGCCTCATGCAACAATTCTTCAGGTTTACGATTCGGGTTTTCGTCCGCTTTCATACTGTATAACCCTTCATCAACTGCCGATTTTCCCAGTCCACCCGCAGCAGGACCGCCAGCGTAATGCAACTGACGACAACACTGCTGCCGCCAAAACTCATCAGCGGCAGCGTTAATCCCTTGGTCGGCAGCACACCCATGTTCACACCCATGTTGATGAATGCCTGCACGCCCAGCCATACGCCAATACCTTGCGCCACCAGGGCCGGAAAGTGCCGCTCTCTCATCGCTGCCTGGCGGCCGATAATGAAGGCGCGTATTATCAGCCACGCAAACAGCGCCACTACCGTCACGACCCCGATAAAACCAAGTTCCTCCGCGATCACCGCAAGCAAAAAATCGGTATGCGCTTCAGGCAGATAAAAAAGCTTCTCGACGCTGCCACCCAGGCCGACACCCAGCCATTCACCCCGCCCGAACGCAATCAGGGCATGGCTCAACTGATATCCTTTTCCATAGGGATCGTCCCATGGGTCCATGAATCCAAAGAAACGCTGCATGCGATAAGGCTCGATCCAGACGAGCGCCAACAGGGCGACTATCAAAAAACCAATTAACCCGGTGAACAGCTTCAGGTTTATTCCTCCCAGGAACAATATCGCCATCATGATGGCGGTAATAACGACGAATGCGCCGAAATCAGGCTCGAGCAGCAGCAGCGTACCTATAACGAGCGTAACGATCAGCATGGGCAGAAAACCTTTACGAAAACTCCCGAGGTAAACCGCCTTGCGAACGGTATAGTTGGCGACATAAAACACCATGAACAGCTTCATGAACTCCGACGGTTGAAAATTCACGACCGCCAGCGATATCCACCGTCGGCTGCCATTGACTTCGTGGCCTATGCCGGGAATCAGCACCAGCAGCAGCAGCACTGCTCCGAGCAGAAACAGGTGGAAGGAATATTTCTGCCACATCTGCATCGGCACCTGAAATGCGATTAAACCCGCCAGCAAACCCACCACCAGATAAACACCATGCCGAACAAGGAAATAGGCAGGGTAGCCATCGGTGCCCCGCCCTGCCTCGGCGATCGAGATGGAAGCGGAATACACCATTACCAGCCCCAGGCCCAGCAATAATATGCCCGACCAGATCAAGGACTGATCAAAGTGGGGTAGTGCTTCCTGGTTCCCGATATGGCTCCGATAGATCATCAGCGAGTGACGTGATTATTCATGACTGGAGTCCTGGCCTGCACTCGTCTCACCGCCGCAATGAACGCCTCGGCGCGATGCGCGTAATTCTTGAACATATCGAAGCTGGCACATGCGGGCGACATCAATACCGCATCGCCTTCCTGCGCCAGCCAAAAACTTTTTTGTACCGCCTCTTCCATTGTCGATGCATGATGCAACGGCACGCCGCAATGATTTATGGCGCTCGCGATTTTGCCTGCATCCCGTCCGATCAGCACCACAGCCCGCGCATGTTCCGTTATCGGCCTTGCCAAAAGTGTGAAATCCTGTCCTTTGCCAACGCCACCGGCTATCAAAACGACGCTTTGCGTCATGCCGGTCAGCGCTGCGGCTGTCGCGCCGACATTGGTACCCTTCGAGTCATCGTAGAAAGTGATACCACCATGGGTTCCAACGTTCTCCATTCGATGCGGCAAGCCCCGAAATTCACGCAAGGCCTGCAGTAATGGCTCAAACGGCAACGCAACGGCACGGCACAGCGCTAGCGCAGCCATCGCATTCGCCGCATTGTGCAAACCATGAACGCCAAGATCACTGGTTTTCATCAAGCGCGTGGCTCCCTGCACCAGCCATGAATTGCCGTCTTCACGCAGCAGGCCGAAATCGCTGTGGCCGACGGGTAAATCCAAGCCGAAAGTTATATTCTTACGGCCCCTCAGCGCCATTTCACGCACCATGGAATCGTCACGATTCAATATTTGCATCCCTGCATCGTCGCCTTGGTCAACGGCAGCATCCCGAAATATTCTCGCCTTCGCCGCGGCGTATTCCCGCATTCCATCGTAACGATCAAGATGGTCTTCACTTAAATTCAGCACAGTGGCCGCATCAGGGCCGAGATTTTGCATGGTTTCCAACTGAAAACTGGAAACCTCCAATATCCAGGCTCGAGGCAGTCGTCCTGAATCTACCCGCCGCATCAGTGCATCAAGCACAGCGGGGCCGATGTTTCCCGCCACCTCGACATCCCACCCGGCTTTTTTCACCATTGCCCCCACCATGGCCGTTACCGTTGTCTTGCCGTTGGAGCCGGTAATAGCCACTATTGTTGGCCTTGAAGCACTTAGCGACCTGATTGCCAACGCAAAAAGTTCCATGTCCCCCATCACCGGCACGCCGTTCTTCATTGCCTGCTGCACAAGCTTTTCAGTCAGAGATACGCCGGGGCTGATAGCGATCAGGTCGATATCGGCAAACGCCTCGGCTGTAAATGCCCCGGTAAACATAAGGGCATGAGGCAGAGCCTGTTTTAAATCTTCCGTACAAGGGGGAACTGTGCGGCTGTCAGCCACGCGAACGATTGCTCCCGTGCGAGACAGCCACTTGGCCATGGAGAGTCCGGTCTCGCCCATCCCAAGCACCAGTACGGTTTTATTTCTCAAATTCATCAATTTATGGGTCATCTCAACTTCAGCGTGGACAAGCCAAACAACACCAGCATCATGGTGATAATCCAGAACCGAACCACTACCTGATTTTCTTTCCAGCCCTTCAATTCGTAGTGATGATGCAGCGGCGCCATACGAAAAATACGTTTCCCGACCAGCTTGAACGAGGCCACCTGCAGCATGACTGACAAGGTTTCCACCACAAATACGCCGCCCATAATGACCAGCACGATCTCCTGGCGTACTATCACGGTCACGATTCCGAGTGCGGCGCCAAGGGCAAGCGCGCCGACGTCCCCCATGAATACTTCTGCCGGGTAGGCGTTGAACCAGAGAAAGGCGAGCCCGGCACCCGCCAGCGCACCACAGAAGACAGCCAGCTCGCCCGCATGGGGGATATGAGGAATACCCAGATATTTCGCAAATACCGCGTGCCCCGCCACATAGGCAAAAATCGCCAGGGCGCTGCTGATCATGACGGTAGGCATAATGGCGAGGCCGTCAAGACCGTCGGTCAGGTTCACCGCGTTGCTGGTACCCACTATGACGAAATAGGCAAGCGCGACAAAGCCGGTAACACCAAGCGGTATCGCCACTTGCTTGAAGAATGGGACGATCATGGTTGTCTGTGCAGGCAACTCGGCCGTTAACGCGAGATACAACGCCACCAGAATCGCTATTGCCGATTGCCAGAAGAGCTTGGCTTTGGCGGAGAGTCCTTTTGGATTGCGATATACCACCTTGCGATAATCATCTATCCAGCCGATGATGCCGAAACCCAGCGTGGTGATGAGCACCACCCATACGTAACGATTGCTCAGATCCGCCCACAGTAACGTTGAAAAGGCAATCGATACCAATATCAGAGCGCCACCCATCGTGGGCGTGCCCGCTTTGACAAGATGGGTCTGAGGCCCGTCGCTGCGCACCGATTGCCCGATTTTGTAAGCAGTCAGCTTACGTATCATGGCGGGGCCTACGATGAATGAGATCGCAAGAGAGGTAAGCGCCGCGAGAACCGTGCGCAATGTGATGTACTGGAATACGTTGAATGCACGGATGTCCTTCGCCAGCCATTGAGCGAGTTCTAGCAGCATCGCGCCCACCACAACAGAATATTGTTCGAGACTCGTGGAAAGACCAATTGGCCCAGCCTGCTCATGATTTCAAGATAACCAAAATTTATGGCGCACACGTCAGGAGTCATAACTCGATACTCTTGACCACACGCTCCATTTGCATGAAGCGCGACCCCTTTATCAGTAGCGTAACGCCAGGCTTCAGCAGGCTTTCCACCTCCGCCAGTAATTCCTCGATATCCGTAAAATGCCGGCCGCCCGAACCAAATTTTTTTGCGGCATGAACGCTCAACTCGCCCAGAGCCAATAATTTATCAATCCCGGCCATTTTTGCCTCTGTACCAATGCGTTCATGGAAATCCCTCGCGCTACCGCCGAGTTCACCCATATCACCCAAAACCAGGATCTTTGTCCCGACAGCTTTTGCCAGCACCGCCAAAGCGGCCCGTACCGAATCGGGGTTGGCATTATAGCTATCGTCTATCAATGTTGCCTCGCACCGGCCGTGTTTTTTCTGCATGCGTCCCTTCACGCCGTGGAATGCGCTTAGTCCCGACGCTATTGCTTCCGCGTCAATACCCAGGGCTACCGCAACCGCTGCCGCTGCAAGCGCGTTTCGCACGTTATGCTCGCCTGGGACTTGTAATTGCACCTCTTTAACCCCGTCAGGCAGGACCAACGCCACGCTGCTGCCGAAAAGATCAGGGCGATAGCGCGCGCCCACTTTTGGCCTGTCCGCAAGGCCGAAATCGATGACTCTTCTATTGCCGGCGAGTTTGCGCCAGAGCGGAGCGTTCGGATCATCAGTGTTGATGACAGCTATTCCGTCCTGATCGAGCCCCTCGAAAATTTCGCCTTTTGCCCGTGCCACTGCTTCCACCGAACCCAGTCCCTCGACATGCGCCGCCCCTGCATTGGTGATCAGCGCGACGGTGGGTTTTACCAGACCGGTCAAATATGAGATCTCGCCGGAATGATTCATTCCCATCTCAATCACCGCATAGCCATGCCGCTCGCGCATCCGCAAGAGCATCAGGGGCACGCCGATATCATTGTTAAGATTGCCCTCCGTCGCCAGTACCGTATCCGGGTCATTCATCTGCCCGTCCCGCTCGGCCACCCGTCGTAAAATCGATGCGATCATTTCCTTTACCGTGGTCTTGCCATTGCTGCCGGTCACCGCAACCATCGGTATCCTGAAACGCTCGCGCCAGTATGCTGCGAGTCGCCCTAATGCCAGACGGGTATTCTCCACACGTATCAGAGGAATTCCCGGTTCCCCGACTCCAGGTTTAGCCTCTTGGCAGATCATTGCCGCCGCGGCGCCTTCGTCCCTCACCGCGGCAATAAAATCATGGCCATTAAAATTTGGCCCTACCAGCGCGACGAACAAATCGCCGCGCCCTACTGTACGACTATCGGTGCTGATTCCGGTAAAGCAGGCGTCTCCGCCAGACTGCTTACCGTTCAAAGCGCTGGCTGCGTCATGTACGGTCATCATGCTTGTACCCGTGCCCTTTCCATCAGTGCCCGCCTGGCGATCTCGACATCGCTGAATGGAAATTTTTGCCCATCTATTTCCTGGTAGGCTTCATGTCCCTTCCCCGCGATTAATATGACGTCACCCTTTTTCGCATAATGAATCGCTTGGAAAATAGCCTTTGCCCTATCCTTTTCAATGTGATGGTTAATGCCTGCCCCCGCCACGATCTCGCTGATGATGACGTTCGGGTCTTCCTGCCGTGGATTGTCATTTGTGATGATGACCTCGTCAGCCAGCTGTGTCGTCACTTCGCCCAGTAGAGGCCGCTTGCCACGGTCGCGTTCGCCACCACAGCCAAACACGCAGATCAATTTTAGGTTTCGGGCATCTGCTCCAGTACTCGATGCGGGACCGGAATGAAGAATTTCACGCAGAGCGGTCAATACTTTTTCCATAGCGTCAGGCGTATGGGCGTAATCCACGACGACAAGAGGCTGATCGCCTCCGCCTATTTGCTGCATTCTCCCCGCGACAGGGCGGATTTCCCGCAAAGCTCGCGCTGCGTCGGCCAAGCTGATGCCGCTGGCCAGCAAAGTAGCGAGTACTCCCAATAAATTTGAAGCATTGAAGCGTCCTGCCACTTCAGTTTCAAGTTCCAGATGTTCGGCTTCAAATTCAATATCAAACGCCAGGCCTCGAGGGCTTGCCTTGAGATTGTATCCTCGCAATATCCTGAATTTCGTCGTGTCCCGAGTTCGGGTTGCTGCTTCCGTGAACCCATATCCTATTATTTGCGTGTCCGTTTCCATTAGGTGATTTGACAAGTCAGCACCAAACGCATCATCAAGATTCAGTACGGCATACCTGAGCCCGGGCCAGCGAAATAACCGCGCCTTGGCGGCAGCATATGCTTCCATGCTGCCGTGGTAATCGAGATGGTCGCGCGAGAGATTCGTAAACAAGGCGACTGAGAATGTCGAGCCGTTGATGCGCTCCTGCATAATCCCGTGCGATGACACCTCCATTGCCAGGCAACAGGCGCCACGCTGTAATAGATCCGCCATGTTCTGCTGCAAAAACACCGCATCCGGCGTGGTGTTGGCGGTAAGCTCCAGTGCGTCACAAAAACCGGTTCCCAAGGTGCCGATAACCGCGGTTTTCTTGCCCAGCGCAGTCAGCGCCTGAGCAATCCAATGGCTGCAGGAGGTCTTGCCATTCGTTCCTGTGATACCGATGAGCCACAATTTTTGCGACGGGTGATCATATACATGGTCGGCAATAATGCCCACCTTGGTTCGCAGCCCTGGGATCGGCAAATTTGGCGCTTTCCATACAGAATCCCATACAAAGCCTTCAGGTTCCCACAATACCGCATTGGCTCCTGCGGCGATGGCCTGGCGAATGAAGTTTCTGCCGTCGCTCCTTTCTCCGGCATAGGCCAGAAATGTATCGCCCTGTTTCACCGTGCGGCTATCGGTGGCAAGACTGCTGATTTTGACGCTCAAATCCTTAAAAATACGAAAATCAAAATGCACCGGTGATCTTTCCGAAAACTTGCGGCCTCTAACGTCAAGACTTGAACTCATACATCACCATTCAATCCTGGCGCTGCGGTGAGAGACATTACCTTATCCTTATCCACAGGTGCATCATGCGGTACATTCAGCATACGCAGCGTGCCATCCATAAGCCGGCTAAACACGGGTGCCGCTACTACGCCGCCAAAATATTGGCCAGCGGAAGGCTCATCCAGCATTACCGCGATAACGAATCGGGGACTGGAAGCCGGCGCATAACCCACGAATGTCGATAGGTAACGGTTTTTTGCATAACCGTTACCTTCCAGCTTATGTGCGGTACCCGTTTTCCCAGCTACCCTGTAACCGCTCACCTGAGCTTGCGGCGCGGTCCCTCCTGGTTGCGCTACCATTTCCAGCATGCGGCTCACAGCCAAGGCAGTGTCGCGCGATATGACGCGTTTGCCCGGCGAGGGTGACTCCAGCCTCAATAGCGAAATCGGCTTCAATTCTCCTTCCGCGGAGAACAGCGTATAAGCGCGTGCCAATTGCAGCAGGCTCACCGCGATGCCGTGGCCGTATGACATAGTTGCCTGTTCGATGGGGCGCCATGTACGGTAGGGGCGTAGCTTACCGCCGGCTTCCCCGGGAAACCCAGAGCCGGTTGACGTACCAAACCCCGCATCGTTCAACATTCCCCACAACGTTTGTGGCGGCAGCGACAGGGCAATCTTTGCGGAACCGACATTACTGGACTTCTGGATCACTTGCGTGACCGTCAACGCGTCTTCCTTATGCGAGTCTCGTATTGTCGCCTTACCTATGGAAAATGTACCGGGCGCTGTTTCAAAAATGGTGTCGGGCTTGATTCCGCCTGCCTCCAGCGCTGCCGCTATGGTGAACGGCTTCAGCGTCGAGCCCGGCTCGAATACGTCAGTAAAGGCTCTATTACGAGCGCGCCAGCCGTTCATGCTTGTCCGGTTGTTAGGGTTATACGCCGGCAGGTTGACCAGCGCCAGCACCTCGCCCGTCTGCGCATCCAATACTACGACTCCCCCTGCCTTGGCCTTATGCGTTTCCATCGCCTGCTTCAATTCACGGTAAGCGAGATATTGGATTTTACTGTCTATCGACAGGGCAACATCCTGTCCTGACCTGGGCGCCCGGATACTTTTCACATCCTCGACGACTCGTCCTTTGCGATCCTTGATTACGCGGCGGCTTCCAGGTTTGCCCGCAAGCTCTTCCTGCCATGCCAGCTCCAAGCCCTCCTGCCCCTTGTCATCCACGTCAGTGAAACCGAGCACGTGCGCGGTCAACTCGCCCGTTGGGTAATATCGCCGGAACTCGCGTTTTAGAAATATGCCGGGCATGTCAAGCTCGACTATCCTGGCGGCGACCTCGGGTGACAAGTGCCGCTTCAAGTATACGAAGTCGCGCTGTGGCCCATCGATGCGGCGGCGAATTTCCTTGATATCCACGTCGATCAGGTTGGCCAGTTTTACCAGTTGTTCGGGTGTGGCGTGCATGTCCTGAGGACTCGACCATACCGATTCAACGGGTGTGCTGATTGCGAGCGGTTTGCCATGCCGGTCCGTAATCATGCCGCGGTGTGCGCTCATTTCAAGTACGCGGCCATAGCGTGACTCGCCTTTCTGTTGCAGGAATCCGTTGTTCATTCCCTGCAGATAAGCAGCGCGCCCCGCCAATGCCGCCAACCCAAGCAGCAGCAATGCCAGCAACAGGCGCGAGCGCCCCACAGGCAGTACGAGATATATTGTGTGATCGAACTTCATGGTTCCGGTGCTTCCAAGAGATCGGCTCGACTTAAGGGAATCCCAAACGGAACAACCCGGATGCGAGATGCATCGGGCATACGCATGTGCAATTGCCCGGTAGCGATTTTTTCAACGCGCGTATGCATTGCCCAAGTGCTCTGCTCAAGCTGAAGCTGGTCCCATTCCACCGCTAGCTGTTGTGCCAATTCCTGCTCTTTTTCGAGTTCTACAAAAAGCTTGCGCGCTTTGTGCTGTGAGGTCACAACACTCAACGCGCAGGCGATGAGAATTAAGGTCAACAAAATATTTAGTCTGGCCACATCAGTCTCTCATTAACCGGGAACGGCGTTGCGGCTGTTCCCTATGTCGTATTTGTTCGCTCCGCCACGCGCATTATTGCGCTCCTCGCCCTGGGATTGCTGGCTATTTCCTTCGTATCCGGACGTATCGCCTTGCCTATCAAACGCAATTTCTGGCGACTCAAAAGCTGCACTTCCTTTTCACGTAGCGGTAATTCCTTCGGCAGCCTGTCCGAATCTGCCAATTCACGCATAAAACGTTTCACTGTCCGGTCTTCCAGCGAGTGAAAACTGATCACGACCAGCCGGCCGCCGGCGTTCAGCATCTCCACGCATTTCGGCAGGGCAAGCGACAGCTTCTCAAGCTCCTGATTGAGGTAAATCCGTATAGCCTGAAAAGTGCGCGTCGCCGGATTCTGCTTATCTTCCCGCCCGCGCGAGCGTACGGTCGACGCCACGATCGAAGCAAGCTGATGTGTAGTGACGATGGGCTGCCGACCTCTAGCCGCAACAATCGCTCTTGCAACCTGTTTAGCAAACCGCTCTTCGCCATAGTTCCTGATCACCTCTTCCAAATGGATTTCGGGAGCGGAAGCAAGCCACTCCGCGGCCGTCGGTCCTTGGCTTGTGTCCATGCGCATATCGAGCGGACCATCCAGGCGAAAACTGAAGCCGCGACAAGCCTCTTCAAGCTGCGGCGAAGATATTCCCAGATCCAGCAATATCCCGTCCACCCGATCCACATCCAACTGCCGCAAGACCTCCTGCATCCTCGAAAAGCTCTCGTGAATTATATGGAAACGCTCATCTTCAAGAGCCTGCCCAACTTCAAATGCGGACGGATCCTGATCGAACGCTATCAGCCTTCCATTTTTTCCTAAACGCTCCAGTATCAGCCGGCTATGCCCACCACGGCCGAAGGTTCCATCCACGTATATTCCGTCCGGCTTGACGGCCAAAGCGTCCACCGCCTCATGCAGCAAAACTGCGGTATGCATATACTTATCAACCACAGCATTAGAGCGAAAAACCATCGAGCTCGGGCGGAATGCCATCTTTGAAAACGAGCGCACTCTCGATTTGGAGGTTCCATTTTTCATCGTCCCACAACTCGAATTTAGCGCCCTGCCCCACCAAAACCACGTCTTTATTTAAACCAGCAAACTGACGCAAGGGAGGCGGCACCAAAATGCGGCCTGCACCATCCATCTCCACGTCACTGGCGTTGCCAACGAGAAGACGTTGCAAGCTACGCGTTTGTGGATTGAAGCTGGAAAGACTGTTGAGTTTTTGCTCTATCGGTTCCCACACGGGCTGGGGATAAACCAGCAAACAACTGGAAGGATCAGCGGTGATAACCAAGCGACCGGCGCAAAGAGATATCAGACCTTCGCGGTATTTCACGGGCACCGCAAGTCTACCTTTGTTATCCAGGCTGATAGGTGTCCCACCGCGAAACATTTTGCCCCTTTATTTGCCGGAAGAAATACGGAAATTTTCTCCACTTTTACCCACTTTTGCCCACTGTAATTAAAACGATAGGCAAAGTCAAGGAAAAGAATAGGGTTTTTTGCGGTAGTGGCAGAGGCGTGGATCGGGAAGCGCCTGAAAAACCTGGCAGGCAAATATATAAATAAAATCAGATAATTAAGAGGATCAATTTGATATATGCAGCAAGCGTCATTGCGAACGCCATCGACTTACATAACAATTTTAAGGAATTGTCCCTCTGGAGAAGCCGTAAGGTGCGCAGTCATATGAGCACATGGAATCGAGCTGAATTGCTTACCGACTCCTTAGTCTACTTGACCACGAAGCATTCAACTGGACGGCATGAAAGCGACGCACGCATGAATAATTCGATATGGCGGCCGGGCTCTGGCGTTACGCTCTATTTCCGCCAGACAGATATCACCCCTCGAACATTCTGTATCAACCCAAGGACACGGTTAAGCTGCGTCAGGCCGCTGATTTTCACGGTAAATTGCATCGCTGCGATATCCCGGCTTTGGGTTCGGGTGGCGGTGACATCGATTTTCTCGCGCAGCAGGATATTGGAGATATCACGCAACAAGCCTTGCCTGTCCTGCGCCTCGACCTCGATATCGACCTCATAGCGCTCACCTTTCGATATATCGTCCGATACATCCCAGTCCGCCGCAATGATGCGCTTGGCACTTTCTTCGCTTAGGCGGGACAAACTGGCGCACTTCCGACGGTGTATCGTAATGCCGCGTCCGCGGGTGACAAATCCAATGATGGGATCGGGCGGAGCAGGCTTGCAACATTTTGCCAACACAGTGAGCAATTTACCTACACCCGCAACAAGGATGCCACCGCCGGATGGTGCAACGGTCTTGCTACCCTCCGGCAACGCCAGGTCCGGGACGGCTATTCCGGTCCCGCCGCTTAGAAACGCAGCCAGTTGGCGGCTACTGATATCGCCCCGGGCAACAGCGGCCAGAAATCCATCAAGTTTGGGAAACTTGAACTCACCGGCCAGCTTGTCCAGCGATAGCGCTGTCATACCGTAGCGCTGCAGTTCCTTTTCCACGAGCGCACGGCCTTGCGCCAGGGAAGTCTCGCGCTCCAGGTAACCAAACCACTGCCTGACCTTCGATCGTGCCCGATGGCTTTTCAGATAACCCAGGACAGGATTGAGCCAGTCACGGCTTGGCCCCCCCTGCTTACCCGAAATGATTTCCACTTTTTGCGCATTTTGCAGTGGATAATCAAGCGGCACCATGACACCATCGATTTTTGCGCCACGGCAGCGGTGGCCGAGATCGGTGTGCACATGGTAGGCAAAATCCACTGGCGTCGCGCCCTTGGGCAAGGCAATGACCCGGCCCTGCGGCGTCAATACATAGACAGAGTCCTCGAACAGCGCGACTTTAAAATGCTCGGCCAGTTCTCCTGCGTCCTCAACATCATTCTTCCATTCCAGTATCTGCCTCAACCAGGCAATTTTTTCTTCATACCTGGCGTCACGCTTCGCCCCTTCCTTGTAGCGCCAATGCGCGGCAACACCCATCTCGGAATGCCTATGCATCTCGTGCGTTCGGATTTGAACCTCAACCACCTTATTCTCCGGACCAATGACGGCGGTATGCAGAGACCGATAATCGTTGCCTTTTGGCCGGGCGATATAATCGTCGAATTCCATCGGGATGGGTATCCAAAGATTATGCACCACGCCCAGCGCGGCATAGCAGTCCTTCACATCGTCCACAAGAATCCGTACGGCGCGAGCATCGTGGATTTCCTTGAAGTCCACACCTTTGCGTTTCATTTTTTTGTGGATGCTGTATATATGCTTTGGGCGGCCCGTAACCTCAGCCTT
Source organism: Nitrosospira sp. Nsp18 (assembly GCF_900103145.1). Classification (NCBI taxonomy): domain Bacteria; kingdom Pseudomonadati; phylum Pseudomonadota; class Betaproteobacteria; order Nitrosomonadales; family Nitrosomonadaceae; genus Nitrosospira; species Nitrosospira sp. Nsp18. The sequence continues at coordinate 77,396 of NZ_FMWY01000010.1, forward strand.
GATTCCCGTCCGCTGCAATTCGTTCTGCAGGTTATCCACCATCAGGGCAATATACTGTTCCCGAATGCGGCGCGTATCCTCAAGCAATGTGGCGATTTTTTTATAGCGTTCCGGCTCAATGATCCGAAATGAAAAATCTTCCAACTCCCACTTCACCTGCCACAATCCCAGCCGGTTCGCCAGCGGCGCGAATATATCCATCGTCTCGTGCGCAATCTCCGCGCCTGCCGGAACGTTATTCGCAGCGATATATCGCATCGTTTGCACGCGATCTGCAAGGGCAATGATGACGACACGAATGTCCTCCACCATCGCCAATAGCATTTTGCGTAATGCCTCGACTTGCGCATTGCGGTCTCCCGCAGTCGAGGCGCCCCCTGGCCCCAGCGTTCGGATCCGGCCCATCCGTGCCACCCCTTCCACAAGGTGGGCTATGGTGGGATTGAATGCCGCATGCAATTTTTCCTCGTATCCATCCAGATAATCCGGCACCGCATGAAGTATTCCGGCGGCCAGCGTATCGCTATCGACCCGTAATGATGCCAGGATCAATGCTGCACCCTGTATGTGCTGAGTAACCAGCTCGCCGGTAGACAGGTATTTGTCTTTATAAAGTGAATGGCAAAAATCCAGTGCATGCCCAAGTATTTCGATTTCACCCGGGGAAAACATGGTTGCGGTGGCTTCTGGCCAGCAAAACCCATCCCAACCTCCGCTGCCCGAAGAAAGCGTTGCGGAAGAAGAAGCCGGAGAAATCCCTGAATCTCTATCTGTTAGCTCATCGCGCATTTTTCGGTTTTTGCAGTTGTCCGGGAACGGGTTTAAAGGAATATCGTCCACGAAGGTGGAATCCGGAGATATTACCCTGCTTGATAGCAGCGCAATAATGCATTAAGTCAATATTGCGGGATATCTTGCCAGTAGCGGCGCCGCAGCATGCGCGAAGTTTCCACAGCGAAACCATTATCCGCAAAGCGCAGCAGTATCGCGCCATCGGCATCACTGCGCAGCAGTCTGCTTCCAAGTGACCGGTAGCGCTCCATCACTTCATCTTTTGGGTGCCCGAAGCGGTTGCGATAGCCTACGGTGAATATTACCAGCCTGGGATTCACCTGGCGTATAAACCCCTCCGTTGAAGAGGTTTTGCTGCCGTGGTGGGGTGCGATGAGCACCGTCGAGGAGAGCGCGTCGCCGTCCCGGGCGAGTAACTGATACTCGGATTTTTTCTCGATGTCGGCTGGCAGCAGTACGCTGCCGTGGGCGGTGGTGATCTTTAGCACACAGCTCAATGCGTTGGTTTTGGGCTTGGGCTCACTGTAATTCTGCTCCAGCGGATGGAGCATATCGAAGCGAATCCCATCCCACTGCCACGATTGCCCGGCACGACATCGGTATCCCGAGGAAGCGGCTCGCTGTATCGGGTGGTCGTCTCTCAAAGACGAGACCAGCCATTCCACCGGCACCGCTTCCAGCACCGACAATGCGCCGCCGCTGTGGTCCGTGTCGGCATGCGTCACGATCATGCCGTCAAGCTGCTTTATACCTTCGCCCCGGAGGAAAGGGACGATGGTGCGGCTTCCGCTATCCGCCTCGGCGCTGAACCCCGGACCCGTATCGTAGAGTAGCGCGTGGTTTTCCGTGCGCGCCACTACCGCGAGTCCCTGACCGACATCCAGCACCGTCAGCCATAATTCCCCCGATGCCGGTTTAGGAGGAAGGACCAGAAATAGCGGCAGCAGCGCTATCATCCCCAGCCAGCGGGCGGGAAAACCTGTGGTAAGTCCCAGCCCCAGTCTCCCCGGCAGCAACATCCAGAAAATTCCGGCCACGCCGGTTGCCACCGCCCAGGCAGGCGGCGCATGCTGGCTCCAGACCGCCTGGGGTACATCGCTCATCCACCGCATTGCCTCCATGCAAACGCTTAATACCCAGTGCGCGGGCAACAGCATGAAGTCGAGCGGCGGGAATGTAGCCAGCAGTGTTAAAGGAACCACCACCAGACTCACCAGCGGGATCGCTACTGCATTGGCGATCGGCGAAACCAGCGATATCTGTTGGAACATGGCCAGAAGGAGGGGTATCAGACCGAGCGTTATTGCCCACTGAATCCGAGCCCAGCCGGATAACCAGTGCATCTTGCCGATGCGCCCGGCCGACGTCAGCATGATGACCGCTATTGCGCCAAACGATAACCAGAAGCCAGCAGAAAGTACCGCCAATGGATCAAGGAGTATTACCGCCAGCAATGCCCAGGCCAGTACTGCGGTCGCGGAGGTAAAGCGGCCCAGCCATAAAGCAATGGCCACTACCCCGAGCATATACACTGTACGCTGCGCCGGTACAGCGAAGCCTGCAAGCAGCGCGTACCCTAGCGCTGCCGCCAGCCCCGCGACGACCGCCGCCTTGCGCGCCGGCAGCCACAGCGTTAAATGGTGGCTTCTGCGCCATAGCCAATACACCAACGCAAAGATGAGACCGGATACCATGGTAACGTGCAGCCCGGATATACTCATGAGATGATTTACACCGGTCCGGGTAAATACTTGCCACTGTTCGCGCGGAATGGCCCGCTGATCGCCAACCGCCAGTGCCACAAGAACGCCGGTATAAGCATGGTCGGGCGATGCCTGGATGAAACGCTCGCGAATCTCCTGGCGCAGACGTTCAACCTGGTAAGCCGGACGATCGACCATTTCATCCAGGCGCATATTCTCGCCATCTTTGCGCACGTAACCCGTGGCGCGGAGATTCCGCTCCAGAGCCCACTGCTCAAAGTCGAAGCCGTGGGGGTTGACACTGCCATGCGGGCGCTTGAGCCGGGCTGTGATGCGCCAACGCTCGCCGGCGTTGATCAGCGGCGGCGCGGCCTCTATGGCCGTCACCTGCTTTCCCCGCTCCTTATACCAGGCGAGCGAAATGCGCGCGGGGACGACCGCCTCTTCGGTCAGTACGCGCTCCACTTCGAAAGCAAAACGGACGCTGTTCTCATTGACTTGCGGCAGTTCCGCAACTACCCCGATCAACTGGATATCGCGCCCTTCCCATTCATGCGGGAGCACATCGGCCAAGCGCGACTGGGCGAAAACAGCCGCCCAGAAAAATCCCGCGCTCAAGAAAATAGCAGCAAACAGTACTTTGCCAACGGCTGTAAAAACGGGCTCGTGGGAACGGCAGAGCAGGAATGCCGACGCCGCACCAGGCAATAGTGCCCACGCCCATGAAATTTCCGGCAGCGAGGCCTGCTGCTGCAGCAACACCACCCCGAGCGCAAACGCAAGGATGCCGACTTGCATTAAAGGTTTGTGCCGCTATTGAAACCCATACTGACGTGTGAAGTTTGCAGACATATAGAAGAGATGCTCTGCGGTAAATAACAGGAGCTTCAAGCTAAAATTAAAATCGACTAGCTGGAGGTTGGGGCTTTGAAGGCATATCAATAGCTGACGTAGGTAAAACTGCTAGTGAATATTTACCCATGTAGAGAATTGCTGCTAGCCCAACATAGCAGGGCAAGGGTTCCAGGTTCTAGGAGCGCCAAAGAGCCACACTCCCCAGGTGTGGATGATATAAATGCTAACCCATGTACCTCAATGAACGGGGGCGACTCCAATCTCTGCTATTCGTCCTCTATAGATTTACGCGAAGGAGCTATGCTTCGCGGCGGGACCCTGAAAAAAATACCGCTTATATCGAAGGCTGGCGTATCGAAACTAGCGTCTCCGATAGCTTTGACTTCCCTCAGCACCGCGCCATTCTGCTCCATGGTGAAACATTTCTCCGTCATGCAAAACCCCAGCCATTAAAGATAAGTTTCGCTGAAAGCCAGCATCGTCCCTGGCTCACTTTTGGGAGCCGGGTATCTTTCTTACCAAGGATATAAACGTCATCCGTTCATTTTTCGATGGTGAGTTAACTGAGGCACGAACACATCGTTTGTCTCCAAATGACGACAAAAAAAAGCATTATAAATCAGACAGAGATAAATAATTGACAAATTTTGCCCAATATTGGAGACAGTTCTTCCTTTTGCTTATAAGGTATCTTATTGATAATTAGTAATTAATATATATGGTACAAAAATTGCTTTTGCTTCGGACTAGATTCTTCATCACATCCATATACGGTCATGCATACTATACAAACATCTTATCCCTTAAGCCCTAAAACGCCTATCTTCATGCCTCAAGACGAAGAAACAATTATTTCTTTTAGCTCATCATCTCCCCAGCTAAGAGAAATGTGCATTCAGGAGTCAAGTTCAGATGTTAATCCTGATCATGTGATCGACCAGCAGGTATTTAATATCCGGATGGTAAATTCGGAAGGTAGACGGGAAGCAGCTTCCCTGTTGATCCGTAAACGGTATGGTTGGAGAGGCTATTCTATTGATCCTTTCTCGGATAATGAGCCAAATCGGATCATATTAGTCGCTGACACTGAAGGAAAAACCGTTGCTACCATGACGCTTTGCCTTGACGCAGACATCGGCTTGCCGGCGGATGAAAACTTTCGTGACAAGCTCGACGAACTTCGCTTGCTAAGACGTAGATTATCTGAGCCATCCAGATTGGCAATTGAAGATAACATTCCCAAACGAGTTTTTGCCTCGCTGATCCATATTTCTTATATCTACGCGCATAACATCTTTGGTTTTACTGACTGGGTGATTGAAGTCAATCCCCGACATGCTATGTTTTACAAAAAAATGCTTGGGTTTCAACTCTTCGGAGAAAAAAGAGTTTGTACGCGAGTTAATGCGCCTGCAGTATTACTCAGGCTGAAGCTTGAGTATATGTCTGAGCAAATCCGTAAATTTGGCGGGTTAATGGAACAGCGCGGGCAGGAAAAATCATTTTATCCATATTTTTTCTCGCCACGGGATGAGCTAGGTATCACTGGCAGGCTCAAAACGGGAAGAACCTGATACGACCGGATCGGTACGGGGTATGTTCCAAAGTACCCAAGTTCAAGTTGCACCCAAATTGCCCAGACTGGATGACAGCAGTTTTTCCTAAGGAATCAAATAAAACAGCACATTCTGTCGAGATTCTTTACAGATGCCTATATGCATTATAGGTCTGGTTTCAGGTTTTTTCCTCTCCAGCTAAGCTGCTGAGATCTTCGGTCCCATCTGTTTTTTCCACCTCCTCGCCAATTTAACGCTGCCAAACAAGCATTTGTCTACCAAAAATAGGCGACAGGCAGCGACGTCGAGTCTTTTGCAAAATGGCTTACGATCCTTTAGCGGATGTTGTCCACCGGTTTCAAGCTGCTGCACTCACAAAGCTGCAATGATGGGCATAAGACTCCAATTGAATGTCGTATATTTTTACACTTTCGTGGAATTAATTTTACATTTCTTTTTAACCATTTGATGCTAAAAGATATAATGTTATTGGTATGAAAATTGCGTGAGAGAGGTAAAAGAAAAGCAGCAATAAGCTGATACTTAAAGTACACAAGAGGGTTGACATTTAAAAAGTTATTAGTCTTCTTACCGTGGAGTGTCAATCATGATCATGAATCTTTTTAAAAAAAACATCATAACCGTAGCCGTTGCCACGACCTTGAGTTTGGGAATCGCGTCGAATTCCCATGCAGGTGCACTGTCGTTTTCTCAGTTGTCGGTCAACGGCCTTACGATAAGCAATTCGGGGGGCACTCAGTATGATATTTCTGACTTTGCCTCAATCGATATTGGGAACCTTGGTTCTGACACCGCATCGTTAAATGGCGCGGCTTCTACCAGTCATACTCTAGGCCCAATTCCGGGCAATGTTGCGCTTCCGCAGGCGTGCCAAGGCGCGGGTTGCCCGGCTGATAATACTTTTACCCCGCAAGTCGCTATAACCACACCAAACCCGGTTGTTCCAGTACCAGGGATACAATTTGCGCGGGGCGATATGGATTTGAACGGCGCTATCATTACAGGTACGCCAGTCGGAAGTTCGGCAAGCTCCGGTCAAGTCTCAGAAATCGAACTCAATCAAACTGGGGATGGCAATGGAAGTACAACCGCTGGTACCGGCACTCAATTCATGTTTCAGTTGGCCAGTGCCGATTCGTTGACGTTTAATGCTAGCGCATTGGGGCTAACACAGGTTGCGCTAGCGGCAGATGCCATTAGCGGACTTTCTACTTCGGGGTTCTCTTTTTCTATAAGCATTAGAGATATTGGTACTATAGCGGTGCCGACCAATGACCTGATTTATACTTTCCAACCAGCCGAGCTCAACGCTAACTCCAGTCTCTCTATAGCGTCCCCGGGCTCGGTTGAATATAGTTTAGCTCCCACGCTCTTTTCTGCGTTAGGGGGCAACGTCTCACCGGTGCTGAATAGTACCGACAGGTATATTCTGACAATCGATTCTCATACTCAGGCCGGCGCCAGGGTCGTGGAGGGGGTTGTCCCCGAGCCAGCATCCATAGCGCTGCTGGGGGCTGGCTTGCTTGGGATGGCAATGGTACGCCGAGGTCGCAAGGCATAAACCATCGGTGGAGCACGTTTTCCGGGGGGATTCTTTCCCCCCGATTTTCTTCAGTCGTACACCGGTTCTCTTTTTGCGCGTTTCATCATTACGCCAATAAAGTCGATTTTAGCCCGCCAAGCTTGAACAAACTGATTAGATCTTTTAGGTCGCGTTGCTGGGGAATAGGCAGGGCACGCCGCAGCTTAGCCAATTTCTGCGTCAACGCCGGCTCTACTTGCCCACGTTTGGGACTCTTTATCGTTACCATGAGGGGTATTAAGAACGTCGAATAAAGGCAGGCGCGCCCCGCTAGATACTTTGCGCTCAGGCGCTGGAAATCAGCCAAATGAAAGGCTGCCCTTAAAGAATTGAGATAGTCGATTGTGAAGAGTTCGGGTTGTCGCTCCCGGTGCTGGTACGCAAAATGTTGCATGGACTTTTCCGAATTCAAATGTCCGAAATCGGACAGATAAATACCGCCATCCGGTTTTACGATGCGGGCAACTTCTGAAAACGTGGATTCCAGATCATGGACCGTTGGTAAATGATGCAGGGATAGCGTGGAAAATACCGTACCTATGCTTTTGTCATGGAACTGACTCAAATCGGTAATATCACCAATTTTTAGATCAACATTCTTTAGGCCAAGCTCTTTAATATGGTCCTTAGCCTCCTTAAGCATTCCCTCTGACAGATCGATACCGATAAATTGCGAATTCGGATTCATCTGAGCCACCATGCCCAACTGGGTAGCTGGGCCACACGCTAGATCCAAAACTGTCTCACCGGGGCAAATGACTTCACAGATGTGAGCGCAATGAAAAAGATAGGTTGGGGCAACAATCGCAGCCTCGCGTCCAGCGCGTACGAAGGCACTTACCTTGTCAGGGTCATCCATTACCAGATCCGGTTCGGGAATACGCGAACTCGATTCCCCGGTAGTGAGTTCACGTATTAGCGTGCCAACGATTCCGGCAGTAGACATAAAGTCTCCATGATCAAAAATAATAAAAATTAATAAATATCGTGCGTAACATTAATGCTGAGAGGATTATTTTCCTCCTCCAACCATCTTGGCGCAGCAAAGTCACCTGCTATCGCCGCCGGCGCCACGTTGGCTTCGAATACCGCTGAGTGCGTCCTCTCGCTTTTTTTGCCATTTTCTGCTCCGTATCAAAGCCCCGCAGCCACTTATAGACTTGTTCAAATTCCCGGCGCGACTTCTATCAGTTTCTATCAATGCATGGGCTTTCATCAATGCGCTATCGCGGTTTTCGCGCACTTCCATTTCCATCAATTCAAACTCGTTTGCATCTGCTTACCCTTCGTTGTCTCGTCTCCAATTCTGATTCATTCCCGTCTAATCAGTTCAGTTGTGCAGAGATCCTTACTCTATTTCGTACCAATCAATATGCCATGATTAAGCGGTAACTCATCATATTTTTGAATTTTTAAGAAACCCGCTGCTTTAAGCCAAGCTTCATAATTGGCCCACGAATAAAGCATGCCCTCACCAGTGGCAATCGCTTGGAAATAGGGTGAGCCAAGGGCAGTGCTTATTGGGCCGCTATCATCATCATTTCCCATCATGTTAAAAATTATAATACTTCCCCCTTCTGGCAAGGCTTCGTAAGCCTTTTTTAATAATCGCAAATTAGTTTCAGGTGACCAGATAGTAAGTATGTGAGAATATAAAATCGCATCAATATTCTTTGGAAAAGGATCACTAAGAAAATTACCTGTGTAGGTTTTTATGCGTTCCAACAGACCTTCTTTTTCTACTTGTTGCATTGCAATTTTGCATACTGAATCAGAATCGAAGATGCTGACATTCATATCAGGATAGTTGTTACAAAGAAAAATTGCATTTGTCCCATCGCCACCACCGGCATCAACCAAGTGGTGTATATTTTTCAGCGCCTCTAAATCGCATAAACAGAAATTGGCTTGGTGTGACAAAGCGCTCATCGCCTTCTGAAAAACTTCTTCTTTAAAAGGATCATTGACAAGACGTTCATAAAGGGTGTTGCCCTTTCCAGGGAAACGCCTTAGACCGATATTGTCGTTTTTCCTAAGCGAGTCTACAAAATCTACAAGTCCTTCGTAAACAATATAACGCTGCCAACCCAAAACAGGTGCAAATGAATCTGGTTTATTGGTGACGAGCATTTGTTCAGTCAATCGCGCATTGGTATATTGGTTATTTTTTTTCTTAATGACTTTCAAAGCTGTTAAGCCCGTCAGTAATATTCGAGTAGGCTGCGGCTGCAAATTAAGATGATTGGCAATATCATCAAATGAACTTTGTAATTCTTTGGATAAAAAGTCGTAAAGTCCAAGTTCAACACCTGCCCACAGTAGCTGAAAAGCGGTATGTCCTGTAGAAATTAGAAAAAATGAATCGAGATCTAGTTCATCTGAAGGTTTAGGAGACATTTGTAGATTCCTTTTTAAGGATGTGATTGGGCGAGGTGCTTCCGCTGGACAACATCCATTAATAAACATATCCGATCCATGCTCTAAGCGACCAGTTGATACGGATTCCATTAGCAGGATTTCCCAACGCATAGCAGCCAAGGGACTTGAGTTTATCTATTATATGACCGGTGACCACAAATGCCATCGCAAGCTTCTTCGCAAAGGAGGACTAAACTTGTTAAATATTGGTGACATTTAATCACGGGACACGTTATCGGTTTAAGATGAATGTCATAGAAACTTACTATAGTCAAGTCTGGCAAGATGATTATACCAAAGGGATATTTCTTGTTTTCTTCATTACAAAGGCTTCCCCATCAAGTAGATAGTTCTTTTCTTGTTAGGTCATATTATTGTAAGAAGCATTGCGGGGTGCTCGTTCCGGCTGGTAACGCCCTGGCGCAATAATTTCCTGAGGATCGAGAGCCATTTTTATGGCTCTAGTAGTACTCCAAAAGTTGTCGGAACCTTGGTCAAGGTCCGCCATGGATTGGATACCCACGCGATAAGGAATATAGCCGGCTTCCATAACAGATTGGAACAATGCACGATAGCATGCTTGCGCCCGTTCAGTTTCAGCGATTTCCTCCTTGTCATAAGCTATCGTAATCACAGTCCCTAGAGCGCGTTCATTAAACATGCTAAAAGTAATGAAGAGGTCAAACCTGTGTTGTTCGAATATAGGCTCAATGATGGCGTACAGTCGCAGCACGTCTTCCCCCCGCATAGGGATAACCGGAGAAAGCCATAAAAATCCGCAATTGTCCGCAGCCGGATCGGCATTCCTGGGAAAATTTGAGGGTAGACCAGCGCGCCTACGCCAGTAAGCACCCGCGAGAAATCTCCCATTAGGAATGCCTCTGTTCATGTCAAAAAGAGCGTTGCCAACTTGAATCTTGGTTTTTAGACGCGACGCTAGCGCTGAATTGCCCAACATGCGTGCAATCATCGCGCCAAATGCGAGTCTTCGCTGGGTGAGAAAAACAGGTGTAGCTCCTGTGCCCTTGAGTGCATTTCTGAGGATTTTACGCGTAGTGGAAACCTGCCGTGGTGTGCCATAGAGCGCGCCGGATACGGTCCAAGCTCCCACTCCTGCTTCGATGCGGAGCGCTTTTCGCAAATCCGCAGGCAGAGGAATATTGCCCCGCGCGGATTCCAGGGGATAGGATCGACCCCCCGAGATCAATCTAAGGTCATTACCGATATGAACATTACTTCGCAGCGTGCCATCCATACGCAATGGACGTAGCGCATCAACGACTGGTTGAATATTTTCATGATTCTCGATAAAACAAAGAAAGTGATTGATGCATTTTGATGCGGGCATTAACCACATTCCTAACCGGGTTATGATACCAAGGTTCGATTGCGTGAACAACCCATCCAGATAAGGACCGACACCGTAGGGAAACAAGTAAGTGGTCTTGGCTTGCGGGTAATGCCCGAAGCCCGTTTGAAGGACTTGTCCATTTGCGAGCACAATTTGCAAGCCAGCCACGGTTTGGAAGCGATTGCCATAAGGAGAATGCCCGAAGCCACGTTCAAGGATATTGCCAACGAGACTGGTATCAGGACCGGCGCCGGTGCAGTCCATCCACAATGGGATCTTGCGGTCCAGTAAATACATCGAAAGTTGCTCCTGAGTAACGCCAGGCTCGATCACAGCAAAAGCCAGGGTCTGGTCGACTTCAATAATTCGATCCATTCGGCCTAGGTCAACAATGACCTGTCCATCCGTAACGGCGCAGGCGTCTCCATAGCCCCAATTCTTTCCCCGACTGATGGGATAAAGAGGGATACAAAAAAAACTCGCAATTTTTACGATCGTGACAACATCTTCGGTAGAGCGAGGGCGTAGAACAGCCAAAGGTTGGGTACCGCATGATGAAGTACTTCGGGCATAAACAGCTAGCGTTTCCGCATCGTTAAGCACGTACTCCACGCCCAGAAGTTCAACCCATTGCTGAATTGCCGTTTCAAGGCGATGCAGGTTGGATACATCGGTATAAGTTGTCATAACTCATGATTACTTTTAATAGCGTTTCTGCCTTGTGCGACTGCGATAAGTACTATTTTAGGTTCACGATCAGACGGTGGTTTTGCTTGAGCCATAGTGGAAAATATTTATTTATTAAGCATACATTATAGATTATTTTGTTTTCTAGAAATAGCACTACCCCGATCAACTGGATATCGCGCCCTTCCTATGCGTGCGGGAGCACATCGGTCAAGCGCGACTGGGCGAAAACAGCCGCCCAGAAAAACCCCATACCCAGCAAGACGCCAGCAAATAACACCTTGCCCGTAATGGTAAAAATGTGGGTCCGGCAGCGCGAAGCAGGAGCGCGAACACCCCGCCAGGCAGGAGCGTCCATGCCCATCGAACATTCGGCAGTTCCGCCTGCTGTTGCAGCAGCCATACTCCAAGGGCAAATGCCAGAATACATGCTCGCATCAGTGATTTTCACGATTAAAATCGTATGATAAGAAGGAATGCTGAACCACTGACAAAGGTAATACCGGGCAAGATCGACCGCGACTTCAAGCTATAACAATAGATGTCGGTTTGTTGAGCGCACGCGTGTCGCGAAAAGACGCGCAGCGGGCGTCTTGTTTTGCTTTAAGCTGGACGGACTTCTGGTCAGGATCGTCTCTTGATGACAAGTTATTATGTTTGCATGGCTCGCCGGTATTTCCGTACACTCATGCCATGGTTCGAAAATTCTTCAAAAAATACCTGCCTTCTCACGAGACCATTCGGCAGAACCGATTTGTCGGACTATTCGGAGAAAAGTTGCATCATCACAACCTGTGGCATCTGCATCGACGTTCAGTTGCAGGTGGCGTCGCAGTTGGATTGTTCACCGGCCTGATTCCCGGCAGCAATCCGATACAATTCTTTTTTGCCGCTTTGTTTGCCATCATTTTCAAGGTTAATCTCCCGGTGGCTGTGGTTACCACGCTCTATTCCAACCCCTTCACTATCCTGCCCATCTATATGGCTGCATATGCCATTGGCGCGTTCTTTACGGGTAACGGTAACGAAAACATGCCTCAAACAGAGCTGCACCTGATGGATAAAAGCATTAGCGAGTGGGCACCGGCACTGATGGACTGGGTGGTCTCGCTCGGAAAGCCTCTACTCCTGGGTATGTTCCTGCTGGCGCTGTTGCTCTCTCTCGCAGGCTACCTCCTGGTGCGCGGAGGATGGCGGCTATACACTATTCATGAATGGCGCAAGCGGGCAAAACGACGTGCGGCTATAAATCGCACCGACCACATGGAATAAATAAATGATGATGAATATTCATCGCCATTCAGGCAGCGATAGCGAGATATTGAAGCGGTACGTGGCCGTGTTATTCGGCTAATATCCCATCCTCCAGGTGCAGCGTCCTGCCCGCCTTCCTGGCCAATTCCGGATCGTGGGTGACAATGACAAGGCTCGCGCCCATGTTGTGATTAAGATCCATCATCAGGTCGAAAACACCCGCCGCGGTGCGCCGGTCGAGATTACCGGTAGGCTCATCCGCAAGAACACAGGCCGGCCGGGTGACCAGCGCGCGCGCCACCGCCGCACGCTGGCGCTCACCACCCGAAAGCGCTCCGGGGGTATGGGAAAGACGATGGCCCAAGCCCACCTGCGCCAAGACTTTCGCCGCATTCTCATATGCTTCAGCATTTCTCATGCGTCGAATGAGCAACGGCATGGCGACATTCTCCAGCGCGCTGAATTCGGGCAGTAAATGATGAAACTGATAAATGAAACCGAGCGATCTATTTCGTAACCGGCATCTTTCTTCTTCATCGATGGCGGCAATTTCCTGCCCCATGATGCGTATGTCGCCTCCCGTGGGCGCGTCCAACCCCCCCAACAGATGTAGCAGTGTACTTTTTCCGGAACCCGACGTGCCGACGATCGCAACTGTTTCTCCCGCTTTCACATTCAGGTCTATTCCCAAAAGTACCGGCACTTCAAGTTTGCCTTGATAATAACTTTTGCGCAGATTGCGGCAGGCAATAATCGTTTTATTCATACCGCAGCGCTTCTGCGGGGTTGACCCTGGAAGCTCGATAGCTCGGATACAGCGTCGCCAGCAATGTCAACACAAACGATACCGCAGCGACGGTTATCACGTCGGCGAAGTGCAGGTCCGACGGAATCTCGCTGATGTAATATACCTCCCGCGAAAGGAATTGCACACTGAACAGGCGCTCGATAGTCGCTATCACCGCCTCTACGTTATAGGCCAGCAGCACGCCGCCGATCACGCCCAATGTCGTGCCGAGGATACCGATCAACGTACCCTGAACAATGAAAACCTTCATTATGCTTCGCGGGCTGGCGCCCAGCGTGCGTAGTATCGCAATATCAGACTGTTTGTCGGTTACGGCCATGACCAGGGTAGAAACGATATTAAAAGCCGCAACCGCGATGATGAGGGCGAGAATAAGCGACAGCATGCGCTTCTCAATCTGGATTGCACGGAAATAATTGGCATGCTGACGGCTCCAATCGGTGATATGAACATCCGCGGAAATCAGTGGTACAAGCTCTCGCGCTACTTGCGGCGCCTGGAACAGATCATCCAGCTTCAGCCGTACACCCGATACCTGATCCTCCTCCATGCGATACAGCTTTTGTGCGTCCGCCAAATGGATCAGTACCAAACCTGAGTCATACTCGAAATGTCCTGCTTCGAAGATACCGACAATTGTGAACTGCTTGAGGCGCGGCAATATGCCTGCCGGCGTGACCTGTCCCTGCGGCGAAATCAGGACAATTTTGTCACCCGTGAATACCCCCAAGGCGCGCGACAATTCCCGGCCGATGACAATACCAAATCTTCCCGGCACAAGATCTTCAAGCTTGCCGTCTATCATCATCCGCCCCAAGTCCGCTACGCGGTCCTCCATGTCGGGAAAAACACCTCTAACCACAACGCCACTTACAATCTGGTCGAACGAAACCATGCCTTGCGCGCTGACATAAGGTGCGGCAGCTTCTACCTCCGGATGCTTAAGTGCCTCATCGGCGACCTTGCGCCAGTCGGTCAACGTGCCGTTGATGCCGCTCACCTGAATGTGGGACGCCACACCAAGGATGCGGGTCCGGACTTCTTTCTGAAAACCATTCATGACCGACATGACGGTAATAAGGGCTGTCATGCCGAGCGTGATACCCATCAGGGAGATCAGGGAAATGAAAGAGATGAAGTGATTTCGGCGTTTGGCGCGGGTGTAGCGCAAACCAATAAAAAGTTCGTACGAAGACACGGATCAACATACCGAAGATGGGGTAACCTGATAGTTTGCCACATTACGGCATGTCTTAATAGATAAACGCATATCGCAGTGATGGTATCGGCAAATTTTTTTACCTGAAATAGCCCTCCAGGGCTTCAACCAGAGTTGGGCTCGGGTATAGTTTTTTTTGCAATGCAGCGCCTAGAATTCGCCTCTCAAGCCCACCACCAGCGATCTCCCCGGCAGGGGCGCGAAATCCTTTAAAAAAGAGGTATGCACGCGCATCTCCTCATTAAGCAAGTTCTTGCCCTGGATGAAGATTTTGATACCGTTTGATTTCGTTTTCTTGATCCGGTACGTTACCTCGACATTCACCAGGGTGTATCCGGGAGTACTGGTTTCAAGCTCCGCGCGGTGGTTTTGACGCATCACTCGCGTCGCGCTTACGTTCGCCGTCAAGGGCCCGCTCCTGTGGTTGAATTCCAGTCCAAACCGGGGTGGGGTGATACGGGGTACGTTGCCTCCATTATTCAGTTTTCCACGCACATAATCTGCAAACAGCCGCAAATCGATAGTGTCGGGTTTCAATGTAAAGATAGCTTCTGCTTCAGCGCCATAAAATCTCGCGCCGGTCTGCGCAAAATTCTGTATCAGAAAATCGCCATTGGGATCCAGCGCCCCGGTATCGTCGGCGCGATCCGCCACCCCATCACCATTGACGTCGGCATTGCGAACAAAAATGTAATTGTCAATCCAGTTATGGAAAACATTGACCTTCCATTTCACTATGCCGGCGGTCTTGCGTAGCGCAAGATCGATATTGTTGGTTGTCTCACTGGACAAGGTGCTGTCACCGGTCTGGAATGTGGCCGTGCCACGGTGAGCCCCGTGCATATACAGTTCCTCGGTAGACGGAGCACGCTGCCCCCGCGTGCCAGTCAGGCCTAAACCATAGCCATCCATGAATTTCCACAAGGTGCCCGCAGAGACGTTATAGAGGTTGAATGCACGCGACGGATTGATATTGTTCTGCGGATCCTGCGTCGCGCGCTCGATCCGGCCGCCGAGTTCCAGCCGCCAACGATCCCAGTTCCGCTCTTCGACCAGGAATAGGCCGGCAGAATTGGATTTTGTAACCGGCACTACGGCTTCCTCGCCCAAGGCGGAAAAATTTCGATCCTGGAATTGGAAACCGAGTGCACCCTGCCACTTTGCTATCGGTGCATGCAAAAGCTCGGCGCGGCTTTCCAACCCCTGGTTTCTAAACCGGGTCGCAATTTCGCCGGTGTTCTCTATTTCATTATGCTTGTAATCGTTGTAGCCTACTCGTACCTTAAGCCGGTCAAAGCCACGCACCGGCTCATTCAGTTCACCCGACATATCATAACGGGTCTGCTTGAGATCGATCTTTGAGCCTTCAGGGCTGGGTATGCCGTATTTGCTCTCCAGGTGCGAGACAGATATACCCAAAAATCCTTTCTCGCCAATGTAAGAACCACCCGCATAACCACTTGCCGAATTGACTGCGCTGTTTTCAACCATTCCCTTTTTACTGTTCGGGTCGCTTTCATCCGCTCGTCCGGGAATGTGATAATCATCGGTTTTGCGCCTGAACCCTCCTACGCTCCAGGATACCTTCCCAACGCTGCCGGATGCGTTTAAAGCGCCGCTACGTTCCACTGTTGCGGTATTGCCGCGAATCTCGACATCACCCTTGAGAGATTTAAACAGTTGACTGGGGATCCGGCCGTTTACAACATTAACCACGCCGCCGGATGCTCCGCTGCCATAGAGCAGTGTAGCCGGACCTCGCAGTATCTCGATTTGGGAGGCGTTGAACGATTCAACCGTTACTGCATGGTCCGGACTGATGGTTGAGAGATCGAGCGTACCGATACCGTTCTCCAGTACTCGAATGCGAGGGCCGTCAAGACCGCGAATGATCGGACGGCCTGCGCCCGGACCGAAGGAAGAGGATGCCACACCCAACTCGCGTGAAAGCGTATCGCCCAGGCTCGCTTCCCGCTTGCGGCGCAAATCGTCACCCTTCAATACTGAAACGGGCTGAGCCATATCGAGCTCACTCCGATTGTCAAAAGGGGTCGCAGTCACAACGACCGGCTGCAATACCTTGTCCTGGCTGTGCTGCTGAGCCTGGGCGCATGCCATGCTGAATATGGCAAGCACTGCCATAGTAACAATTAATCTCGATAATTCCTGCGCACTATGCAGAAGTGCGTCCAAACCACAACTTGAACAGTTCATGCTGACTTTCTGAAAACGGAAACCTGGGATTTCAATCACCCCAGTTACGCCGCGCGCCAATTCGGTTGGCATCGTCGACTGCCGCCAGTCTCGATGAGCAGGAGATGGGCGTGACGTAAATGGATCGGCAAACGTCAAAATGACGAGTACCGTTCGAGATCAACTATTAAAAAGGGGAAAATTAAGCTTGCGGTGGCCCGCGGGTGAAATAAGGGAAAGAGAAACTCTGGAGGATAGGCCTCGATACCAGGTACGGCAGAGGCTGGCGCCTCTTCTGGTCAAAGAAGAAAACGGGCAGGACAACAGCAATACTGAACCCTGTCAGCGCCAGGCAGTCAAGACAGATCTTGTCTCCGTCGACACCATCGTCGGGATCGAGCTTGCGCTCTTCCTGCCCATCATCGGCATAAGTGTTGCCGATGTGATCGGCGTCACCGACGTGAGTAAGGGCATGGGCCGCCTGAAGGACCGGGACGACCGACAACGCCACCACTAAAATCAAAAATAATATCTTACGCAAAATCATCTGATAGCATTACGCCAATACCTGCCGCGCTGGATATTCAGACTGATGCTTGATGCACAGAAGAAAATCCCGTCATGCGCACTCGGCACATAATCCTTTGACCCTTAATTCAATTTCCCGGGATTGATAACCAGCGGGCAATGGAGAATCATACTCGGCCTTCATATCATCAAGACAAACCACCCTGGTACAGCGCATGCATTCAAAATGCGCATGCTGGTGATAGGTTGTTGGACTATTTGCACGAAAATGCCATATTCGGTCGTCGCCCACCACTTTATGCACGAAACATTTTTCGTTCAACCATTCGAGTACGCGATAGAGCGTCACCCGGTTCAGTCTGGGCTTGTCAGATAAACGCTTTTCAATTTCGTGATGCGTGACAGCCCGTTGTTCCGCAAGCAGAATGGCGAGAACCTGGATTCTGCCAGTTGTCACGCGTTCTCCGCAACGGCGGATCATCTCTTCTGCTTGTTTCTGCGGGTTAAACATAACGTTAGTATTGCAACATAGTTGCATTTAATATAACTGAATAATTGTGTACGCGCAATCACCGTTTGGTGATACTGTCAAAGATGAAATGCATCGTTTGATAAACTGGCGTCTGCGGCTCCCCGAACTCACTAATATCCATGTAAATGATCAAATCAGGTCGTATTTTTTGGTTTTACTTTATCCTGGTGCTCGCCAGCATTATCGTCGGACTAGCGTCTGCTTCCGCAGGCGCAACCTATATAGCCAATCCGGATAATTATCTCGCCAGATTGAAAATACTGGAACCAGGCACTTACTTGCGGTTGCTGCCGGGAGAATATAAGAACGGTCTGCCGATACACTATCTACGCGGCACCGCACAAGCACCGATTACGATTTCGGGGCCGGAAAGAGGCCCGCGCGCGGTTTTTGTGGCGCGACCTGGGCATAACACGATCAGCATCATCAATTCGAGCTACATCTCTATTCGTAATCTGGATCTCGATGGCCGCCGCCTGCCGGTTGATGGCGTGAAATGCGAAGGGCATGCGGACTGGGCACACCACATTACCCTTGAGGGGTTACGCGTGCTCGGCCACGGCAATAATCAGCAAACGGTAGGTATTTCCACCAAATGCCCGGCCTGGGGCTGGATAATTCGCAACAATGTGATCGAGGGCGCCGGGACCGGCCTCTATCTCGGAAACTCGGATGGACGCGCGCCATTCATTGCCGGGTTGATCGAGCACAATCTGGTAATTGATACGCTCGGTTATAACTTGCAGATCAAACATCAGCAATCTCGCCCAATATTGCCGGAGATACCGAATGGACGCAACGCAACGATCATTCGCCACAATGTCTTCAGCAAGGCGAAGGGAGGATCGTCCCAGAAGATGGCGAGGCCCAATGTACTGATTGGGCACTGGCCGCTTATGGGATCGGGTGCAGATGATCGTTATCTCGTCTATGGCAATTTTTTCTATCAGAATCCGCATGAATCGCTGTTCCAGGGGGAAGGCAATATCGCGTTGTACAATAATTTGTTCGTAAATCATTTTGGCGATGCGATACGGATTCAACCGCATAACGATACGGCACGCGTAATAAGTGTGTTCTACAATACGGTGATAGCCAACGGGTCGGGCATAACACTTTCACGACGCGAGCACGATCCAGCCTATCCACAACTCGTCACTGCCAATATGGTGTTCGCCAGCTCACGAATACACGATGCTTTCCTGGAAGGGAATCTAACTGGCGAACTCAACGAGGCCTCGGATTTTCTTACTCGGCCGTTTGCGCCTTTAGGCGAAATGAACTTGGCACCGGCAGACGGCAACGTACGGAAGCATGCGGAAGGCAATGTGCGTTTCGATATATATCCGGATGCCGGCCTGGATTTCGATGGCGATTTACGTGGCAAAGACGGGATAGGCGCTTATGCGCTTGGCAAAGCCAAGCCCCGCTGGGCCCCAATGCTGGAAATCAAGCCAGCGCCCCTTAAGCAATAATGGAGTGTCATCCGTTGCGCTCAGTTTAATTTTATCCCGCTATCGCTAGGAAAAATGCGCGTTCTGTCCGTTATCGTCGTATTGATTGCCTATGGATCGCTATATCCCGGCGATATTTCCGAACCTGGCGCGGGTGCTGTAAAGCAATTCCTTACCGATTGGAATTTATTGACTTCCCGGGGGGATATGCTGGGTAATGTTGCACTGTTTTTTCCACTGGGAATGGCAGGAATATTATTTACCCGAAAAAGATCTGATAGCAGGATCGGTGTCGCCACGCTACTCTTTCTGGCGCTGATATATTCCTTCGGCCTGCAGTTAGCTCAGGTTTGGCTTCCGTCTCGCTCCGCAGCGCTGGCGGATGTGGCATGGAATATGGTAGGTACGGCAGCAGGCATAGCGACAGCACATCTGATAGCAACGCGTTCATCTGCGAGGGGACAGCCACTGGATGTCCCCTCGCTCGTACCTCTGGTGGTATTGGTACTATGGCTGCTCACCGAATTGTTGCCGCTGGTGCCATCGCTGGACATACAAAAATTCAAGGATGCACTAAAGCCGCTTTTCCTCGTATTCAGCTTTTCTTTCCCGGCAACCACGATGCATGCAGCCGGTATAGTTGTCGCAGGCAATGCTTTCACGGCATTGGGGCAACGGGCGGCCTGGTGGCTGGGGGCCTCGATCCTGCTGCTCTGGGCCGGTAAAGTCGTTATCGTGAATTTGACACTGGACGCATCGCTTCTCCTGGGGACCCTGGCAGGTTATGGCGGATATTTGATCGCGTTGCGCGCCGGGCTCAAAATGCCGTTTGAAGTGGCATTCTGGCTGCTGCTGGCAGCGTGGAACATCAACGCGCTAACACCTTTTTCTCCCGCTCCGGGCGGAACCTTCAATGGCATTCCTTTTGCCACGATGCTCGGGGGTTCAATGGAAGTAAATGTTCGAGTGCTGGTCCAGTCATTATTTACATATACAGCCATGCTATGGCTCATACAGAAAATGGGGGTCAGCATCAAGGGAGCAGCGTTTGGTCTGGCCATATGGTCAAGCTTGCTTGAGTTGATACAGATGGGGTTGCTTGGTCGCACAGCGGATGTGACAGAGCCAATTCTGCTATTGGGCATTGGCTGGGCGCTATCCGCTGCACAAGGTTCGATCCCGCAACCACATCCACAACCAAGTGGTGCCAGGGACGCTGTGCATGCCGGAAAACAGCATGGCGCAACACTCACAAGCTCGCGCGATGCCTGGTGGATGTTGCAGGGGTTTATTCTGTTATGTTTCGCGGGCTCGATCTGGGGCGTGCTGCGCATGCCGGGCATACCGTATAATCTGCGTGAAATGTTCCTTGGCGATGCTCACTTTTTTTTCTTGCTCGTGTTTGCGGGCGCATTGTTATGGGTGGGCGCCGGCGCAGTATGGGCCAGCAGAAAAATCGGGACCAGCAACCTGCCCTTCCTCAGCTTTCCGATTTGGGCACTTTTAGTGAGTCTCATTAGCCTGATGCTGCTAGCTACGAGTGTTACTCAGGAAAGTATCGATGATATTGTGGGATCCAATAACTTATATTGGTTCGTCGTCAACTGGGACATTTGGGGTAGCGGTTGGCGGGAATTCTTTCTCTTGGCAGGCCCGGATGTGATTGGGTTACTCGAACGGTTGGGACGCTATACTGCGCTGTATGGCCCGCTGTTAATTTTTTTGGTGCTAATTTTTGTTTCCTTTGATCTGCACGAGCATGGGTCACTGCGTGTGCCTCATGCTATTTTACTGATCGCAAGTGCTCTGCCATGGCTATGGCTGGCTAAATCTGTCACTTTTGACTGGTCTTCCACGGATAATCTGAATGAGCTCATAATGCGTGACGGTCCAATGGGGTGGGGAGGCGGCGGTTACCTTTATGCTCTGCTTGGGCTGGTTTGCTTTAACGCGGTATCACTAGGGCGTGGAATGTGCAGTTTTCAGCATCTCCCCATAGTGATTATTGGTTCCATTGCTGGGCTGCCAGTGGGATGGTGGCTGCTGAGCATGGGTTTGGAGCCGAACGTGGAGAAATACGGATTTACATTCTCTGGCATACAATTCTTGCTCGGACCGGATCGTGAGCATTTACTGTCAAATCTGGAATTGTTCGTGCGCTGGTGCGCAGTTCAGCTTGGATTCATAATCGTAGTGGCGCTCGGAATTCGCATTGGTATGCTAAATCCCTACCAGACCCGGAATGCTTCAATTGCTGATGCTTCGCAACACAGGCCTTATTAATAAGGCCTGTGATCGTTCAATATTTACCCGGTCTAATGGGTTGGACTGTTATCTGACAGCATTAGCAACAACTTCATTAGCAACAACTTCAATACATCATGATGGGAAAATATTATATTCATAGAAAGCGGACAATGTAATGCGGCAATTTCTTGCCCCAATCAATCGGCGCTTCGGAACCTATCGTGGTCTTATTCGTCTTGGACTCGCTCATGCCGAGCACAGGAGCGGGCGGTTACGCCCTTTTATGCGCCATGATCTGGGTCATGTGAACCGCTTGGTGTTCGTCTGCCAGGGAAATATATGCCGCAGTTCGTTTGCGGATCACCTGGCGCGCTCACTCGGCATTCCCAGCGTATCCTTCGGTCTGGCTACAACAACGGGTATGCGTGCCGATCCCACAGCGATGAAGACCTCCCTTCAGTTTGGTGTAAATCTGAAGTCGCACCAGGTTACCGATATCGGTAATTTTCAATTCCATGCGGGCGATTTATTACTGGCGATGGAAATCAGGCAAGCACGCAAGCTAATTTCCTTATCGCTTCCTGATGAAGTACACGTCGGTCTGCTGGGAAGTTGGAGTAAACCGCGACGTCTCCACATACATGATCCTTTTTCACTTTCCGATGACTACTTCGTTACCTGTTTCCAGGTAATCGAGACGGCTGTGAAACAGTTGTGTGCTGAATATGCGGCGGCAAAGGGTATGGAGATCAAAGTTGACGTCTAACCACACTGCGCACGCGCGAAACCAAGGAGAGAGCAATATCCACGAAGAATGGCATGGGATCCCTGAATGAGAATACATAATAACGAACCCCAGGACGCAAAAACTCCAGGATAAAGCGTCCGAGCTCCCGCCAACGTCCAAAATGCAACGAACGGTCTTGAATCAGATGCGGTTGAAATAGTATTCGTAATAACCGCTTGGTTTCCGGAATCATAAAACGGCAACGCAAATCATCACGTGATTTTGGAATACCAGGATGTTCGTCGTTACCGTGCACCGCGTAAGTCAGCCAGCCGAATGCGGCGCCACAGTGGTAAGCCAACGGTAAACTCCCCCAGAAACGTCCGTTTATTTCCATTAGCGCGGCTTGACCCGTGAGAGGATCGAAACGATACTCAACCATTCCCACCCCTTCCCAGCCAATGGATCTGAGGAGGGCAATCGATTTCTCCATCAGCACCCGGTGTTCGGTAAGCGGCACTGCTTCGCAGGTAGAAGAAAAGCCTCCTTCCGGCGGCCATTCGGAAACGCGGCGATGCTGGAATGTGAGCAGAGCATTACCTTTATGCATAAATACGAACTGACCTAATCCGTAGCCTGGGCAATATTCCTGAACTAACGGAAACTCGCCAATTGCTATGTATGGCGTGAGCACCGCATGAAGATCCGCGGGGTTATGGCAATAGATCATCTTCTCCAGTTTGAGCCCGGCTGCACTCAATTTTGCGGCGACCGCGTTTGGATCGCGCCACTTCAGGACAACCGGAAAATACAAGCGCGGCATTATCGTATCCCAATCATCCATACTGCGAAGCTTGAAAGATTTGGGCACCTGGATGCCCAACGGCTCAGCCATGACGTAGGTCTTTGTTTTGTCGAGCACCCATGCCATATTCTCTGCCGTCGGTATCAGAAGACGTATTTCTCCAAATAGCGAGCGGTGGTTATTCAACAGCGCAATATCGCCTTCCGAAATTGCCATCACATGGCAGGGTTTAAGTGCATGAGCAAGCGCCACAACCTGGCGCGCCACGCCTTCGCGTGAAGACTTGCGAAAATGGGCTTGCGTCAGGTAACGGGAGTACAGCCCAAGCGCTGCACGGTCATGGGCGATACCGTGTACCTCGACACCGTGTTGCGCGAGCTCGCGCACAATCGCAAGGCCAATCGGAGTATCGATGCCAAGTAGCAGCACACGCGACTGGGCCTTCATTATGTGAAAGATCCCATAATAAAAGAATGCGTCATCATTCAATGCATCAGGCGGGCAGCGCTTTCAGAATCAGCGGCAGGATTCGTCGCTGCCACACCGGGCTGCGCTCAATGCTGGCGATGCGTGCCTGGATCCACTTGCGTAGTGGAAAGCGCTGTTTCTCCAGGATTGTCCCGATAACGATAATACTCATACAAGTTGTTGCCATGATCGCCAAATAGAATGCATAGCCTTGTGATGGCCAGTTTATAAGGGATGCCGAAAACAACAATAACGGTTGATGCAGGATATACAATGAAAACGTGAAATCTGAAATCCGGCGAATTGTTCCCGAACCTTTCAACATCGAACTGGATACCCGATCCGCGATGCGGCGCGCGCCAATAAAGTTGATGAACATGATTGCACCAAGCAGATAATCGCCGATAAAAAACTTCGAGAAGGCAAGTTGTTTATGCCAATGGTCGCCCATAGCTTGCAATAGCCAACGCGACAGAACTTCGGTGAGCTGAAAGTGACTGTACAAGCCAAATAAAATCACCGACAGCAAGAAAAATGCCCAGCCCACCCATATCGGGAGAAGATATGGCGCCTTCCACCGGTAAATAACCACCCCGATAACCCACAACGGTAGCAATAACAAAATCTTGGGACCGACAAAGATACACACGGCAGCGATGAGGACCGTTCGCCGACGTCCATTGAGATGTACATATAGCGAAAACAAAACGTAGTACCACATTTCATAACAAAGCGACCAATAGGGAACATTCGAGAAAGACATGATGGACACCCACGCTTCGTTTGTGAATAGCCAACTCGAAACCAGCCTGATGTACCAATAATCGTGGGTGGTCGCTCCCTCATAAAATCGAGGCGCCAAACGCTCTCCGATGGTATCAAGAATAATTGTAAGCAGAATTGCCGGGATCGCCAGCGAATAAATCCGTGCCAAGCGGCTCGCCCAATAAGCGATTGGTGCGCGTTCCTTGGTATCGGATACGTATGCAATTACATAACCGGAGAGTACAAAAAAAACGATTACTGCCTCGTGACCGTAACTTGAGAAGGGAATCCACTCTTTCGTGAATAGGGGATTCCGAGAATGATAGATGACGACCAGGCAAGCGGCCATGAAGCGCATCACATCCAGATAAGTAGAGAAAGCCGCGGTCATGATCAACAGATAACAGGTCAGGGAAAGGACTTTAAAATCTGCATGAGCGGCAGATGCCAAAGGATCGGGACGGGCATGAATATCTCGTGCGTGCGTAACACCGGTAGCCGGTACACCTTTCACCCATCCGAAAATACGACTTATTGCCAAGCTGAAGCTGCATAGGTCCCTGTTGATGACGCCATACCTGCTTCAACGAAGCCCCCGCCGCACACCTTGTTCCAGCATCCTAAGTCCGGTTTTCCAGATCGGCGAGGTAAGCGGCGCCGGCTGCGAAAACACCGTAGTAGGGGTCAAATCATTAAACCCGCGGACATTAAAGCAATCCCGATGGCGATCCAGAAATGAGCAGAGCTTGCGAAAGCGGGCTACTACGATATCATCCGGCCGGCTCATACTACTATTAAGCAACTCGAAGTTATGGGAGAGGATAACAAAAGCCTTCCGTCCGGCTTCCAGTGCTTGCCAGAGCAAGCCCTCCATCTCCCGATAGGAACATGCGGTCACCTGCACATGCCGCAGTGAATGCATACCCCCATCAAAAACCGTCATGGGATACTCGAAAACCCCTTCACACTCAACCGGCTCGACAAGCGTAACATCTGGCTTAACCCCGCTATCCAGCCCCAACATGCTGGCGTTGTAGCTGCTATCGAAAGCAATGCGATTTGCGGCAAGGGCACGAAGCGAATCCCTGTTGAAGCCGAAGCCCCCCGCGCGAAACGCGTTAACGCACTGCCCACCAGTCGATTCAATTAACTTCGCGCCTGCATGAATCAAAATTGTCTGTTCTTTTAAAGAAAAATATCGCAGGAACTGCTTTTTGCCCGTTATATTGTCGAGCAAGGGCTCGCTGGACTCGTCAACCCATTCAGTATGCAGGTGAAGCTGTATTTCATGACCTCGTTCCCGAACAAGGCCGACAACTTCGGCTAATGGGTCCAGGCCAAAGCGGGTCGAGAAAAGGGGCTCAACAAAAAATACGCCGGTCAGACCATGTTCCTGTAACTGATGCAGTTGATGCGGTAAACCGTAATTACCCCTTGGCGTAGGCCCGTAAATATATCGCTGAAAGGCGGCGGGGAATTTGGCATCAATGTCGTCCCAACCATCACACCAAACTTCTACGTCAACGGTGAGAAATACGTCCATCATCTTGTCGCACCTTCCAGGATTTTTGCTCCGCCAGCAGGAGAAACGCGGCCATTAGCGCTAACGGCTCAACGAAATGATCAGATCGCCTTACGTCAGAAATAAATGAGAGGCCGGCGATGCTATTTTCCACGTAATCACATGATCCAGGGATTGTGGAATTTGCCGAGCTTCTGCCATGGAACGTCATACCACCCTGAGGTCATTCTTAGGCACGCCGGGGTTGCTCTGTATCGAGCACATTACGCAAAAACGATTCGAACATCAGCAGTGACCAGAGCGAAGCACTATAATCGCGCCGTCCCGATTGATGCTGCTCAAGCATTTCCTTTAGAAACGCCTTATTGAAGAACCCCGTGTCGGCCAAAGTCGGGCCCATTAATGCATCGTTTAGTCTTTGGCGTAGCGGGCCGCGAAACCAGCTTGCCAGCGGTACCGAAAATCCCATTTTGTCCCTGTAAAGGATGTCATCGGAAAGGTAGGGTTCCAGCGCTTTCTTGAACACGTATTTGCCTTCCTGGCCGCGCAGCTTAAGCGAGACTGGAAGGCCGGATATCCACTCGACCAGCTTATGATCCAGCAGCGGGACGCGTACTTCCAGCGCATGCGCCATGCTCGCCCGATCCACCTTGGTAAGGATATCGCCAACGAGGTAAGTCTTCATATCCAGGTATTGCACAAGGGAAAGGGGATCCTGTACAGGGCATTTTCCCGCATGCGTGCGTAGCACTTCCACTGCATCATATCCCTGGAGATTGCGTTTGAAAGAAGCACTGAACAGGCGTTGGCGCATTCGATCCTTCATGATGGAAACACCGTGGAAGTATCCTTCGACGGAGTCGCGGGCGAGCGCTTCAAATGTGGATTTTGCACGTAAAACCTTGGGTGCCCAATCAGCTTTGGGGTAGGCATTTCCCAGCAGGCCGAACAAGGGTTTACGAAATCCGAGCGGCAACATGGATCTCATCCGTTCCTCATAAAGGTGCCAACGGTAGCGGCGATAGCCGGCAAGATTTTCATCGCCGCCGTCTCCTGACAACGCAACTGTGACACGTTTTCTGGCCAGCTCGCAAACCCGATAGGTAGGCATTGCCGAACTGTCGGCGAATGGCTCGTCATACAGAGAGGCCAGCTTGTCTATAAGGTCGAAATCGTCTGCGTCTACCTGCTCTGTATTATGCTGAGTGTGGTAACGATCGGCCACTTTTTGCGCATATTGGGATTCATTGAATGCGGGGTCGCCAAAGGAGATGGAGCACGTATTAACCGGTTCTTCGCTCAGGTTGGCCATCATCGCCACCACCGCGCTGGAGTCGACGCCACCCGACAGGAAAGCGCCCAGAGGAACTTCAGTCATAAGGTGGATCTTTACTGATTCACGCAACCGGACAATAAGCTCTTCCTGCGCCTCTTGCACATCGGTACATCCATTCGGAGTGAACGGTATCTCCCAGTACTGGCTCGGGCGCAGCGTGCTCTGGCCTCGATGAAGCTTCAGTGTATGAGCTGGCGGCAGTTTAAGACTTTGCGTGAATATGGTTTTTGGTTCAGGAACATAACCATAAGCAAAATAATCTTCGATGGCGTGGGGATCCATGTCCCGGCGAAAATCCGGGTGCGCAAGCAGAGCCTTTAGCTCGGAAGCGAAAAGGAATGTGCCATCGTTCAGCAGACTATAATAGAGCGGCTTGATACCAAGCCGGTCGCGCGCAAGAAACAGCACCTCGCGATTACGATCCCACAAACCGAAGGCAAACATGCCGCGAAACCGATCTACGCAACGTTCACCCCACTCTTCCCAGGCATGGACAATGACTTCCGTATCACAATGGGTGCGAAAATCATGTCCCAGAACGGCAAGTTCCTTGGCGAGTTCCTGAAAATTATAGATTTCACCGTTGAAAACGACGACAACGGAACCGTCTTCGTTAAAAAGCGGCTGCTGTCCGCTGGAAACATCCATTATTGAAAGGCGGCGGTGGCCAAGACCTATCCCTGCCTCTGTATATAGTTGCCCTTCATCCGGCCCACGGTGAACCTGCGTCTGATTCATGCGCCCGAGCAATTGCCGGTCGATTTCTCTCTGGCCTCGTGTATCAAACAGTCCGACGATTCCACACATGCTTTTTCCTTAATCCGAGCGCAGGCGTAATGCCTCGTCATAGACCCGCAGATAGCCCTGGGTCATGGCATCCATGCTGAAGCTTGTCTCAATTTGTTGCCGGGCTGCTTTGCCGTGATTGGCAATCAAATCCGGGTTTCGATAGTATTTTAATATCGCTTCCATCATAGCGGCCGGCTCATCTGGCGAAATGAGCATCCCTGTAACACCCTCCCTCACAAGCTCCACATTGCCACCAACGCGAGTTGCTACCGTCGGCAAGCCGGTGGACATGGCTTCCAATATCGTATTCGAAATGCCCTCGCCCAAAGAAGGCAGCACAAACAGGTCCATCGCCCGCATCAACTCCGGAATGTCGGCTCGTTCGCCTGGAAGCCAGGCGAGGGTTTCTGCTCCGGCTTCGCGCAACATCCCGATGCATTCCGACCGCGAATTTCCGTCACCCACGATCAGAAGCCGAAGTCTTTCCCGAGCGGCGGGCATTTCTTGCAACAGCATCAGGAAAGCCCGAACCAGACTGGGAAAATTTTTTACGTCGCTCATTCTACCGACACTACCAATGACAAAGGTATTCTCCGTAAAAAATCCTTCCCGCAGCTCCGGGAAATTTTCCGCTCGGGAGTCTTTGCGATTGCGCGGATGAAAACGCAAACTGTCGACTCCATTGTAGATCTGGTTGATGCGATCCGGCGTGGCCCCCACGGTGTTGGCGAGCCAATTCTCCAGATCTCTGCTGACAGCGATGAAATGACTCACAAAAGGTCGAATTACTTTTCTCAGAAGGTTGTATTTACGGTTCTTCCCATACAAATCAAACATATCCCGGCCGTGTTCGCCATGCACTCGTGCCTGCGTGCCCGCGAACGCCGCGATCACCTGGCCCTCCAGCGTGCCGAGATTGCGAGTATGTACAATATCCGGTTTCAATCGCTTGAAGGTTTTGAAGAGATTGATATAAACGCTGAAATCGTTCCCCTCGCGCTTATTCAACGCCACGATTTCCACATTCTCGGTCATAATCCGCTGGCTAAAATCGGAGTAGCCCTTCAAACAAACGATGGCATGTCGGTAACGCTGGGGCGGAATATGATTGATCAGGTTCACAAGCCCGTTTTCCAGGCCCCCGACACCCAAGTGGTAAATTACATGGACAATAAGCGGAGGCTGCTCAGCACCGCCAGCGGATTTTTTCCCATCGCTGCGGCCGCTAGCGACTGTCTGCATTCTGGAGCGCCTCAGTTATAGCAGGCAACATATCGTCGAGAAAACCCTGAAGTACTGGAACCGCTTCCTCTCGAGTATCTTCATAACGGGTAGCGATAATAACCTCAGCCCCATCAGCGCCCCTTTGCAAAAGCTTGTTCCTCGCCAAGATAAATTTAGCCAGGTAGGGATTTGCCGTACTCTCCCCGCGCAGCCAATACCATCGCCATATCAACAGCTGTGTTGAGGAAGATCGCAATTGACTCTGGTTGACGAGTTCGTGCCGGGACCCCAACGCTATGCTGCGCGTTTCCTGCTTGATGTTGTGCCAACCTGGATCAGCTTCCGATACCAGCGTATTTTGGGAGTTGATCAGTTCTGAATCCTGTGTTTGATTACGGTAATAACTGATATAAAGATCTACCGACATTCCGTCTTTCTGATAACTCTGCGACAATTGAGTTACGGCGCCGACGTATTCCGGCCTCCAGTCAGAGGTTCGGCTTGAACTGATCCGCCACTTTCCCGGGATATCCGGAATATCAATTCCTGGCTCTGTGCCAGGGGAAGAAGCGCGCTCCAGGTGCCCGGCATATAGCGGCCAGATGAAGGCCACCGCAAGGACTGCACCGGCGGCGGAAACTGTATTTTTTAGCGGAATTTTCCCGTTGGCATGACGTCCGGTTTCTATTTCTGTAGTGGGCCCGGCACTGTCGTTAGCATATGTATTGTCATCCTCCCGCCAGAAAGAGCCGATCCAGAATAATAACAACATCACGAAACCGAAGAAAACCCAACCGTAGATTAGATGGTCGACCCCTACAGCCAGTTGCATATCGCTCAGATGGCCGGTCATTACAATCATATAAGCGCGGATGCCGTTCGCAACGATGGGGACGATCAGCGAGAGGGCAATGAATATCAGGCGCCGCTTCAGGCTATGATATGTAAGATACGCGTAAAGGGTACCCAATGTAAACGATGCGATCAGGTACCGTATGCCGCTGCATGCCTCCACCACGGACCAATTTCCGCTCGGTATGGAAAAAAAACTGCCCTCGCGGTACACCGGTATGCCGGTCAATTGAAGCGCCTTTACGGTAAAGTCGGCGGTAAAGTCTATGAGTGGCGGGATCAGCGCTTCCCCAAATGGAACCGCAAGCGCGAGATAAGCCAACGGAAAGGCAAGCGCCCAGACCATTCGGCGCCCCAGAATTGCCCAAACTGCGGCTGGAATCATTGCTATCAACAAAAACTGCTTAAATACCTGAACGCTGGCAAGCGTTGCCAGTAGCCAACTGAAACCCAGGCTTGCAAGCACCAGCAGAGCAAGCGGACTTGGCTGGCATAGCGCCTCACTAAGGTGCTTGCGCTGACCCCATATCAGGTAAGCGCTGAAGGGAAAGATCAGGAAGCCATGTGCGAATGTCTCGGATCGCATCCAGATTGAAATCATGGACCCGGTAGTCTCATGATAGCCAGCCAAAATTCCGGTAATGGTCGCGAGCGTCAATAGCGCGGCTGCCTTCAGCTTTTGCTGATCTGGCGCCACTATGGAATCATGCTCAACTTGTTTCGGCGTATGCGCACTCATGCCATTCCATTTCCCGCAGCTCGAATATTGTTTTGCAAGATATGCAAATGGCCCTTGTTAAATTGTCTGCGGCTGGGACAAGAGCGCATCGATTCGCCCCAGATTTTTTTCCCAATTATAATCTGCTAGAACACGAGCCCTGGCGGCGCGGCCAATGGTACAGCTCGGCCCGTTCTGCAGGAGTTTGATAATTCGGTTAATGAAATCACTTTCATCGTTAGCAACTACCATATCCCTATCAGGGCGCGCATTGATCCCCTCTATGGCTTGCGGAGAGGCAACAACCGTTTTTCCCATAGCCATTGCCTCCAGGACTTTATTCTGAATCCCGCGTGCGATACGCAGCGGCGCCACTGCCATGGATGCATGGGCAAGGTAGGGCCTGATGTCGGGCACTGACCCGGTAACGATGATGCCGGGAAGATCGGCTAAAGCCATTACCGCCGCTGATGGACGGGCGCCAACGATATAAAACTCGACCTTGGGCAATTGCAGACGGATAGCGGAAAAAATATTGCTTGCAAACCACCGAACGGCATCAATATTGGCCCAGTAATCCATGGCGCCAGTGAAGACAAGGGTGTCTATACCTGCCAAATAAGGATTAGGGTAGATATTGTGCGGGGAGAAATAATCAGCGTCGACCCCGTTATTAAAGTAGGTAACCTTTGCCGCAACCTCGGGCGCAAGACGTTTAAATAGATCGGCCTCGGTCTCGGAAACGAAGGTCGCACTA
Organism: Nitrosospira sp. Nsp18; assembly: GCF_900103145.1. Lineage (NCBI taxonomy): Bacteria > Pseudomonadati > Pseudomonadota > Betaproteobacteria > Nitrosomonadales > Nitrosomonadaceae > Nitrosospira > Nitrosospira sp. Nsp18. The sequence continues at coordinate 108,559 of NZ_FMWY01000010.1, forward strand.
TCGAAGAGCCTGGCGACCTGCTTTTCATTATCGAGCAGCAATTTCGACTCACGCCGATATATCCAGCTCATCGGCCAGGTAGTGGTCGCCGCATATTGCATCCATTTGTCCGAATCGATATCTACAAAATCCATTACCCGGCGGATATTCATAGCATGGCTGACGTATTGAGCCATGGCTGCCGAGAAAACCAGAATGGTTCCGATAGGCCTTGTTGCAAGCAAATTGCTGACCCATGCCTGCAAGCGCTTATCGTGATAATAGGGCAAGGTGAGTGGCTGCCCCGAAAGCAGACCAGTCAGGCTACGAATTCGTGCTGACCTCGGGTTGAGATCGAGGAAACACGTTTCCCCGCACATATCCCTGACTCTCTCAAGATACTTATGGTCCATCTCATCATCAATAAAAGTGCCGAGATGGATGCGATAGCGCTGGCTGAGATGCTTGAGCAAATGAAAGGACCGAATTTTGTCCCCCTTGTCAGGCGGGTAGGGAAAGCGATGGACAAGATAAAGCAGCTCCTGCACTGATCTAGCCCAGATTCTTTACTATGTAAGGCCCGACGAAATTGGCAACGGAAATGGGGAGTTTCCGCCAAGCCTTGATGAAAAGCTGATATTTGGGATTAAGCGGATTATGATCAGGCATCGCCTCGGACCGGTGTAGCTGGTATTCGTAGTAAAGCGGTTGCGGCTCAAATCCCCAATTCTTCTTGAAATCGAAAGACCCGGTGTTATGTTTACTGCGCCCGAAATCGAAGATTTTATAGCCTCTTTCACAAGCACGCCGCATCAGCTCCCAGTACATAAAGTCGTTGCCGGCCAAATCCCGTGCTTCGCTGGTTCCCCCTCCATAATAAGGCGAGACCTCGTCACGAAAATAAAAACTCATCACGCCGCTGACGGTGTGCCCTTCCTTGATGATGATCATAAGTTCGCAGTCATCCGTGAAAACCTCTTTGAGTATGCGAAAATATTTTTTCGAGAAAACGGGGGTGCCAAGGCGGTGAAGGCTTGCCGAATAGGCTGAAAAAAAACGCTCGATATCCTCATCTACGACACTTTCCAGCCCGGCCTTGATACCCTTGCGCACCATTGCGCGCTGCTTGCGTGGAATTTCCCGCATGTTCTGCTCTATTTCCGGCGAAATTTCCTTTCGAAAGGTCGCATAGAGATCCTTGGTGGGCCAGTCCGAATGCCGCATTTTCAAATTCCGGTATTCCAGATAGTCCACTCGCAGCCGTGAAGCAAGCGCCTGGGCAGCTCGGTCAAGCACTTCCCGGCCGGGCTCGGAAATTGCGGCAATACCGCCGTAGACACAAAATGGCAGGGAGCTCAGGGAATGACCAAAAAGGTGGCTCTTGACCTCTGCCAGCGGCAGCACACCTTGAATTTCGCCCTCTGACTCAGCATAAAGAAACCAGGTTTTATGCCCAAATGCACGCTGAATAACGGCTTGCCAGCCTGCACGATGAAAAAAGGTGGCCTCGGGACAGGCCGATACAAATTTATCCCATTTCTTTTCTTCTTGCGGCTGCAGCAAGTGCACAGACGGCGCTTCAGTCTGAAGGGGGCGGATTTGTTGTTCCTCCCGAAAAGCGTCGACGATGCAACTCATACGTTTAACCCAGGAAAATCCGATCTACGCGATCCCACTCGAAATCGCGGGTGAGGGCTTTGACACGATCTTCCATTCGATGGAGATTATAATAGTGGCGGAAGCGGGTTTTCATACTGATACCCTTCTGGCGCGGCTGCTGATGATCTATCTCCCATGGGTGGAAATAAAAGATCGCGGATTGGTGCTCGATGTGATTCAGTCTCTGCAGGAACCATTTTGAAACCGGATAGGGCCAAAGCCGGAAATAGCCGCCCCCACCTGCGGGGATGTTCCGCTTGAATAAGCGCATCGTGGTGATAGGCAATTCGAGTAATCGGTTATTGCTGCGGGGATAATAGGCGAAACGGGGCGCATCCGGCATGCCGTAGTGGTCGTGTTTGATCGGGTAAATACTTGAACTGTAGCGATAGCCTGCTTCTGCAAGCAGATCCAGCGCCCATTGATTATGGCTGCCGATGGAAAAGCTCGGCGCTCGGTAGCCAAGCACCGCCTGTCCACCGATATCCTCGAGAATGGCTTTGCTTTGAATAGTCGTCCCTGAAATACGTCCGCAAGCCTTACAGATATTAACGTTGAGGGGTATACAAGGTCTGAGGAAATTGCCAGAATTGGCGTTATTTCCC